>CAZPUW010000015.1:0-16787 GCA_964589795.1 uncultured bacterium | reverse complement strand
GAAACGACGTTATACGGCGTGAAAGTAGGAAGCGGTTTCCAATGGGAACGCGAAGAAGACCGCACTTACAAAGGCACGATAGAAATTCGCTTCGACAACGAAGGGAAGATGGAAACGATAAACGAGATTTCGTTGGATCGTTACATCGAAGGCGTATTACCGTCAGAAATGCCGAGCGACTTCCCGCTTGAAGCGCTCAAAGCACAAGCCGTTGCGGCACGCTCGGAAACATTATCAAAAATCGGTACAAAACATCTTAACGACCAGTACCATCTCTGTGCGCATGTTCACTGTCAGGCGTATTCTGGTGTGACAAAGAAAGTCGAAGCCGCTACACAGGCAGTACAGGAAACACAGGGCGAAATGATGCGGTTTGGGAAAGAGTTGGTTGACGCGGCCTATTGTTCCAATTCGGGTGGTCATACCGAAAACCGGGAAAATGTATGGGCGGCACCACCAGTACCTTACCTCGTCGGTCATCTTGATGCAGATGACGGGGTTAGGAAAAAGTGGAAAATGGATTTACGGAACGAAGAAGACGCGAGGGAATGGATTAACTCGAAACCGCAGGTGTATTCCAATCCGGCGGGTATAACACAAGTACCTTCACTATTACGTCTTGCGAAAAATTTCCGGTGGGAAGTCTCTATTTCGCGTCGCGATTTGGAAGAAATCCTCCGTAAAAAAATCGGCGAGGATATCGGTACGGTGTACGATATTATTCCGCTGGTTCGCGGTGTGAGTGGCCGTGTGTTGGAAGTTGAATTACTGGGCAGTCGCCGCAATATCCGCATTAAAAAGGAACTTGCAATTCGTCGTGCGCTTTCGCCGACAGCGTTACAATCAAGTTGTTTCTATGTTACCGCTGAAGTGGATGGTAACGGCGTTCCGACGGAGTTCACCATTAAGGGCGCCGGGTTCGGACACGGAGTAGGAATGTGCCAAACCGGTGCCGCAGTTATGGCATTGAAAAAGAAAAATTATCGTCAAATCCTTCAACATTATTACCCCGGCATTTCTATCGACCGGTTGTTTTAGAGGAACGATGGATCAATCCGTTTTCGATTGGGAAGACCAGCTCGAAAACGCCTTTATCGGGCGTAAGAGCGAAGGGAAACAAGTCGAATTGGAAGAGGGAGAACGGCGCAAAGTTGCCGTTCTTTTCCTTGATATTCAAGGATTCACGACCCTATCGCAACATCTCGACCCCGAAGAAGCACGCCGCATCGCCGAAACCGCCTTACAAGTTTTCTCTGGTATCGTAAAACAATACGGCGGTCGCATTGACAAGTTACTCGGCGATGGGATGATGGCGCTTTTTGGTTCAGAACACGCCACCGAAAATGATTTAGATCAGTCGATACTTGCCAGCATTCTGTGCATTCATCGTTTGCACGATGTCAACGAACGCTTACGGGAACGTTCCCTTACGAATTTGAATATTCGAATCGGCATTAATTATGGCGAAGTCGTTGTCGGTAAAATTGCGGGGGAGCGCGGCTCAGAAACGGTGATGGGCGCAGTAGTGAACCTTGCCAGCCGGATGGAATCCAATGCCCCGTTGAATCGGATTCTCCTCCCAACCGACGTACTGAGAATGACGCGGCGCCAATACGAAACGTCGGAACCACGGACAATACAGGTGAAGGGCTTCGATGCACCCATCGAAGTAGTCGAAGTTCATGGAATCAAAAGTGCTGGTGGTTTCGAAAAACCTTCCGGACCATTCATCGGTCGAAATGAAGAACTTAAGCGATTGCGCGATTGGTTGTCTAAACCGGCTGATAAAATTTTGCTAACCGGTTCCGCCGGTATTGGCAAATCAAGATTGGTTACCGAGCTTTTTTCCGATGCCCCGATTCCGGTAGTCGTAATACGGCCCCCAGCTTCGGTCGCGATTCCGTTTGGGTATATGTCGGCATTAATTCGCCGGTTGCTTGGATTAAACGAAATTCGAATCACATTCGATGAGGTCGCTCAAGCGCTGCAACCTTACGAAACACAATCGAACGGAATAACCGATGCAATCGCGTTGTTATTGGGTACACGAAGACCCGGCTCGTCGTTAAATAAACTTACGGGTGAAGCGCTGTTTCGCGAATTGGTAGCTGCGATACGGTCACTTTTCGAGCGGTTGCCTCAAGAGCCGGTTTGTTGGGTATTTGAAGACGGCCAATGGGGAGACGAGGTATCATTTCGAATGCTCGCGGATTCGAGTGACGTAATTGCCGCATCGATTTGGTGGCTGTTGATACTACGTAATAAGGATGAATTGCCATTTCCGCCGCGAATCGCCGAATCCCCGACAATCGATGTCGATGCGATGAATGACGTTGAAATCGACCAATTGATCTCTTCGCTTCTACCCGGTTGTAAACTTCCATTCCGGGTTGCACAGCTCTGGCACGAGCGGGCGAACGGATTGCCGTTGATGGTTTCGGAAATATCGCGGCTATTGATGTCGCAAGGTCATTTAAAAAAGAATGAAGCGGGTGAGTGGGTCCTGCAAGGATGGGTCGAAGAATTCACCTTACCGGAATCGCTGGATGGGTTATTTCGTTCACGGTTCGACCAACTTGATGCCGCGCAAAAACAATGGATAGAATTGGCTGCGGTCGATGGTGTCGCTTTTCGGTACGATGTAATTACTCGAATTGGAAAAGTATTGAATGCAGGTATTCCCGATTGGGAATCGCTTGTCCACAGTGGTTGGATTGATAAACCGCAAGGAGGAAATGGTCGCTTTTCGACGCCATTGGCTCAGGAAACCGCATACTCGTTCTTATTAAAAAGTAACCGCGAAAAACTGCATCGGCTTGCTGCCGAAGCATACGAAAGTTTGTACCCGGAACAGTATGAGGAATTTTCGCCGGTGCTTGCCCGTCATTGGAGTCTGGCAAACGAACCGGAAAAAGCGGTCAAAGCACTAGCACAATGGCGACGGACTGCCACCAATCGTTACGATTCAAGTTCCGCACTGACCGCTGCGATGAAGATGGAAGCATTTTTATCCGAACATGATGTACCGGATAAAGAAACTCTCACTATCGAATGCAAACTTGACGAAGCGAAACTAAGAAGACTGTTGGCTGATTATGCGAAAGCCGAAGAAAAGCTGGAAGAGTGTATCGCTTTGTTTACTGACTGTATCGATAAAAATTTACGTGCCCGGGTATATTTTGAATTGTCTTACCTGCGTCATGATCAATCCCGGCTGAACGAAGCGCTTGAACAAGTAAAGACGGCACTATCATTAAGTGATGCCGGTAATGCAATCGCTGTCGATTGTAAGTTGCGTATGGCAAACTTTCTACAGTTATTGGGTAGAGTAAATGAAGGGTTGGAAATTGCTGAAAGTATCCACTGTGATTTAACCGAAGATGCGGACGATAGTGTTGTCGCAAGTGTACATTTAACCTTGGGATTCTTGTATAAACTTTCCGGACGGTATGAGGAAGCAAGCAGGGCATTCATTGAATCTGCCGATGCCAGTAAGCGTCAGGGTGACCGTCTCAATATGTCGCTTGCGCTTGCCGGTCTCGCCGACTATTATTGCATTCGCAAGGAATTTGATCTTGCGGTAAAAACTTTTCTCGAAGCAATCGGAAATTTTGACAAAATCGGAGATAAAGTCCGCAGTATTCGAGCCAAGAATGGTTTATCCGGTGTCTATGTAATGATGAAGGATTTTCCCGCTGCCGAGCAAATCCTTCGCACTGCCGCGAAGCAAGCAACCGAATTGAATAATAAAATGCTGTTGCAGGGCATCCACAATACTCTGGGTGTATTCGCCGGTATGCAGGGAAAACTAACTGACGCAGACAAAGAATTTTGCGAGTGTGTGAATATCTGCCGTTCGATTGGAGCGCGACAACCGCAAATCGGAGCCCTATCGAACCTGACTCAAGTTGCCGCATTACGGGGCTGTTGGCGGGATGTCCTGAAAAATGCGGAAGAATTGTCAGAAATGAGTAAATTAAGCGGCGACCGTGGCAACCGGTTTAATGCCGATTTATTTAGCGCACACGCACTTATGATGCGCAATGAAGCCGAGCGAGCGCTTGAGCTTTTGTTATCGCATATCGGTGAAAATGAATCACCGCGTTATCCGATTCTATTATCAGCAGTCGCGTTAGCGAAAACGATGGCTGGTACAACTGATGCAGAATTAGCGCGTAAAGTGGCATTCGATTTTCGTATCGCCGGCAACGACGATAGTTGGTTGATGCGCTATCATGCCAATCTTATTGTCGGGCAAACCAATGCCGATGACAAAATGCCGGAGGAACCGCTAATCAGGGAACGGGCCGCAATTATCCGTGCGAAGTGCCACGGTGGAACCACCGAACTGAATGAAGCGAAAACGGTATTCGAACGGGCCGGTGCAATTGGTTTCGTCGATGCCTGTCAATCGTTATTGTCTAATTAAATTGTATTTGAAAGTTGAAAAAGTGAATCAAGAACAAACAACTTCTGTTTCCGAACGAATCGAGTCATTGCGTCCGCAGATTATGGATTTGAAAGTACGAATCTCCAAACTACGGGGGTATCTTTGAAATCGATGCGAAACAAACAAGCATCGATGCATTAGAAAAAAAGAGTGGTGAAGCTGACTTCTGGAACGACTCCGAGAATGCCCGCAAAACGCTGCAAGAATTATCCGGCCTGAAAAAGTGGGTAAACGATTACGAAAAATTGACACCCGGCGTGGAAGATGCGCTCGCGTTAATCGAACTTGCCGCGGAAGCGGAAGACACCGACAGCGTCGCGGAAGCGGAAAAAGAAATGACGGCTTTACTGCTCGCGACCGAAGACCTTGAGCTAAGAAAAATGCTCGGCGGTCCCGACGATGCGAAGAATTGTATTCTCACGATAAAGCCGGGCGCTGGTGGAACCGAATCGCAGGATTGGGCCGAGATGCTGATGCGGATGTATGTCCGCTGGCTCGAACGGCGTGGATTTGGTTTTGAGATTATCGACCTTCAACCGGGTGAAGTTGCGGGTATAAAAGAAGCGGCCATCGAAGTTACCGGCGAATTTGCCTTCGGCTATCTCAAAGCGGAGATTGGTGTTCATCGTCTGGTGCGGATAAGTCCATTTGATTCAAATGCGCGCCGTCATACTTCATTCGCCGCGGTATATGCTTTCCCCGAAGTGGAAGATACCGGCGCCATTGTTATCAATCCGTCGGAACTGAAAATCGACGTATATCGCGCGAGTGGAGCAGGTGGCCAGCACGTCAATCGCACGGAGTCAGCGGTTCGTATCACGCACCTCCCCACCAACATTGTGGTTACGTGTCAACAGGAACGGTCACAACACAAGAATAAAGATACTGCAATGAAGTATCTTGCCGCGAAACTGCTCGCAAGACAGCGCGAAGAAGAAGAACGAAAAAGTGCAATCGTCGAATCGAACAAATCGGATATTGCATGGGGTAGCCAAATTCGCAGTTATGTCTTCGCACCGTACACGATGGTAAAGGATTTGCGTACCGGAGTCGAAACCGGTAATGTTGCGGCGGTGATGGATGGCGAAATTGACGCTTTTATCAATGCGTACCTGATGGGCAAACGGCGCGTCAAAGGTCAAAAGGACGACGACGAATAAATTGAGTCGCGAGGAACGAAGCGAAATAACCCACGAAGTGGTTATGCAGCGGAGTGACGTGGCGATCTAAAATTTGAGATACAATGACAATCGGTTTTACAGCATCTTCTTCCGACAATAACGATTTCGTAACGAGACCGCTCGAACCGTTGCCGGGAATTCGGAGGCGTCCGACTTATGCGGAAATTGACCTGAATGCACTCCGTAATAATTTGCAGATTGTAAAACGGTTTGCACCGCATGCGAAAGTGATGGCGTCGGTAAAAGCGCAAGCGTATGGTCATGGTTTGCTCCGGGTTTCTGAATTTCTCGCGAATGAGGGCGTTGATGCCTTCGCCGTCGGTTTTCTCGAAGAAGGGGTCTGGCTGCGTAAAGCGGGAATCGACCAGCCGATTCTTGCCCTCGGTGGTATCGCCAATGATCAGATCGGCCACTATCTCGAATATGATTTAGCCCTTGCGTGCGCCTCCGTTCGTATCGCGAATATTATTTCGGAAACGGCGGTTCGGGTCGGAAAGAAAGCCCGCGTCCATCTCAAAGTCGATACCGGCATGCGCCGTCTCGGTGTGTTCTACAATGGTGCGAAAAAATTTGCCGAAACCGTTGCCCATCTTCCCGGCATCGAAATCGAGGGAGTCTTTAGTCATTTCGCCACCGCCGACGTTCGCAACGATGAGTTTGCCAAGACACAATTAGCAAGGTTTCAGGAAGTCCTGCACGATTTGAAATCCATCGGCATCGAGCCGCAATATTGTCACATGGCGAATAGTGGCGGGATTGTCAATCTCCCTGATTCGCATTTCAATCTCGTCCGTCCCGGACTGATGTTGTATGGGTATCGCCCTTCACCGCAACCGGATGAACGGCTTGCCGACTTGCAACCGGTGATGACATTCAAGAGCGAAGTTTTGTTTGTGAAAGGTGTCCGTGCCGGGGAAGGTATTTCGTACGGTTTGACCTACAAACCGAGTGAAAATACATGGATAGCGACGATACCGGTCGGGTACGGCGACGGCTACAATCGTCTGTTATCCAATCGCGCGCACGTCCTCATCGATGGAAAACGCTATCCGGTAGCGGGGCGCATCTGTATGGATCAGATGATGGTCGACCTTGGTAAAGACCATCTCGATCCCGGTGCTGAAGTTGTCCTCTTTGGAAAACAGCAGGACGCAACCATCGACGCATGGGAACTTTGCACACTACTCGACACAATACCCTACGAATTAACGTGTTGGGTGAGCGAACGGGTACCAAGAGTGTACACTTAATTTTTTATCAACTACTTAACTGGAGCATCGATTCATGAAATCTGAGATTCGTGACAACATCATTTGGAAAATCAACCAGCAACCCGGTATGCAGGATGACCTATGGACGGAAATTACGCCCGACTTACCTAAGTCGAAGGGTATCTATCTCAAGGACCTTGGTAGCAATAAACCATACCTCGACCTGAACGGATTCTTCGGCTCGGCGCCGCTCGCGTATGACCACCCCGCGCTGAAGAGCAAAGAGTTCCGCAAGAAACTTATTTCCGCGGCAACATACCGCCCGTCTCTTGCCGACTTCTGGACACAGGAGATGGCGGAGTTTGTGGATGCTTTCCGCCGCGTCGCACTGCCCGCGTACCCGCATCATTTTGATCATTTCTTCTTCATCGAAGGGGGTTCGCTCGCCATTGAAAATGCGCTTAAAGCCGCATTCGACTGGAAAGTGCGGACGAACATGAAGAAGGGTTTATTCCGCACCGCATCCGGTGAAGTGTATGACCCGCAGGAAGATTTACAACCGTTGGGAACGAAAGTACTCGGCTTCGAACACGCGTTCCACGGGCGTTCCGGCTACACCCTTTCGCTCACCCACACCAAGCCGGAAAAGTACAAGTACTTCCCGAAATTCCCGTGGCTCCGTTCGATTGAACCACCGGTATTGAAATATGACAACCATGGTAAAGTCGCCAATCGTGATGAAGTGGAACGTTTATGCCGCGAAGCAATCGCCGCCGTCCGCGCGCAGTTGACTGAGCATGCGCATGACATCGGTGCAATTATCATCGAGCCGATTCAATGCGAAGGAGGCGACCGCCACATCCCATCGGAGTTTTTTGTCGAATTACGCAAATTGGCAAATGAATTTGATGCGATTTTGATTTACGATGAAGTCCAAACGGGAATCGGTGCGACAGGAAAAATGTGGGCGCACGAGTATTTTGGTATAGAAGCAAAACCCGATATCATCGCCTTTGCTAAGAAGGCACAAGTGAGTGGAATCATTGCTGACAGCGAACGATTCGCCATTATCCCCGAAAATGTTTTCGCTAACACCGATGCGTCGAAGAGCCGTATCAATTCCACGTGGGGTGGCAATCCCGCCGACATGGTACGCTCGACCGTTATCCTTGAAACCATCGCCAAAGAAAATCTGGTGTCGAATGCCGCCAACACTGGCAAGTATTTCCTGAAAGGATTATGTTCCCTCTGTCAGGAATTTCCGAAGACGTTATCGAATCCACGCGGCCTCGGTTTGTTATTGGCAGTCGATATCAACCCGGCAGTCGATTCCGCGAATTACAAAATGTGGCAGCAACTTCGTAAAGAACATGTGTTATCTTTAATCTGTGGAAAAAATACCGTACGTTTCCGTCCACACCTTGATATTTCGCATGCCGATGTCGATGAAGCCATATCGCGGTTGCATAAAGCCGTACAATCGTTCGAAAAGAAGTATCGAATCAAATAAGAGACATAAATGGAATCGAGAGAAAAACAACTGATTGAAGCCCGCCGCAAAAAGTTGGATGCTTTCCGGCAGGCGCAAGTCAATCCTTATCCCGCGACCTTTCACCCGACGGTGACTGCGGAACAAGTGCATGAGAACTTTGATGCGTGGCTTGCTGAAGAACAAGTGTTAACCATTGCCGGTCGGGTACGTGCCGTACGCGATATGGGAAAAGCGTCATTTGCCCACATCGAAGACGAGACTCGCGCATTGCAATGGTATGTCAAACGCGATACCGTCGGTGATATCAGTTATCAACTTTGGAAGCAAGTCGATGCCGGCGATTGGGTCGGTGCAACCGGTATCCTCATGTCCACTCGTACCGGTGAGAAAACTCTCGCCGTTAAAGAGTGGGTGTTGCTGGCAAAATGCGTACGACCGCTCCCCGCCGTCAAAGAAAAACGCGATGAAGCTGGTAACGTCGTCGAAAGTTATTACGAATTTACCGATCAGGAAGCGCGTTACCGCCGCCGTTATGTCGATCTCGCGATGAACCGGCAAGTGCGCGATGTTTTCGTGAAGCGTGCGAAAATTATTTCCGCATGCCGCAGTTTTCTCGACAGCCGCGGGTTTATCGAAGTCGAAACACCTGTCCTGCAACCATTATACGGCGGTGCGCTCGCGCGTCCATTCACCACTTACCACAATGAATTGAAACAAAAGTTGTATCTTCGTATTGCCGATGAATTGTACCTCAAGCGGTTGATTGTCGGTGGGATGCCGCGGGTGTATGAAATCAGTAAAGATTTTCGGAACGAAGGGGTTGACCGGTTTCATTCCCCGGAATTCACTATGCTCGAATATTATTGGGCATTTGCCGATTACTACGATTCCTGCGATTTAATCGAAAAGATGGTCGAATCGGTGGCGATGGCGGTAAACGGCACGACAAGAGTGCCATTCGGTGATTCTGAAATCGACTTGAAGGGGCCGTGGCAACGCAAGAAATTTTTTGAATTGCTACAAGAAGAGACCGGCAAAGACCTCAAACATGCCGACGAAACAACACTCGCCGCGATAATGAAAGAGCATAAACTCGAAGTACCGCCGCTTGCCGGTGTCGGCAAATTACTCGACGAATTGTTCGGTGAGTTGGTCGAACCGAAATTGATTCAACCGACGTTCGTGATGGATTACCCATTATCGCTTTCACCACTTGCCCGTAAGCATCGCGATGACCCCGAATTGGTCGAACGGTTTGAAGTGATTGTCGGAGGTAAAGAACTCGCAAATAGTTTCAGCGAATTAAACGACCCCGCCGACCAACGCGAACGATTCGAAGGGCAGCGCAAGAATCGCGCCCGCGGTGAAGCCGAAACGCAACCGATGGACGAGGATTATTTGTTTGCTCTCGAATGCGGTATGCCGCCGACTGCAGGCCTTGGAATGGGTATCGACCGCCTCTGCATGTGGTTGCTCAACCAACCCACCTTGCGAGATGTTGTACTATTTCCTGCACTCCGTCCCGAAGAACACGAAGTCGAATGCCGCTCGCTCCAAATCGAGTATGCACTGCGATTGGATGCCGCCCGCTTGCAACAACTTGCCGATGGGGAATATGACATCGAAGATTCCGAATCGGGAGTGTTTACGGCTAATCTTAGGATAGGTGAAAAATTGGCGCGCCGTGGGTTGTCCCCGGTTGGTGAGGAACCGCCGGGAATGGCTGCCGATGCGGTACAGAAGATGTTCCGCAACTTGACACCCGGAACGCGGATAGCGCTGTTGCTTTGGGAACGCAATGCTTCCGCCGATGCGGTTAAAGAACTGCGGTTGTTGGAATTTGTAACACAGTCGCAGGAAAGTTATCGCTTCTCACAACTCGAGTTGGATTCGGAACAATCGGATGCCCTCGCCGAAGAGCTGGATCGCCGCGATTTACGCGTATGTAATCATCTCGGTTATGGCAGCGCCGACAGTGAAATGTGAGACACAATGTTAAATTAAAAAAGCGGGATGAAAATCCCGCTTTTTATATTTGTACTTACTTAACTCGATTTATTTTTCAAGCTGCTTTCGGATAGTCCTTAATTCCGCCACCAACTGTTTGCTGGGCGTTGGATATGCCAATTGCAGCGACTTCAGGGTATCAACAACAATCTGTGAAACGATAATCTGCATATTGTGTTTATCATCGGCGGGAACAACATACCACGGCGCATGACGATTGCTGGTTGTTGCGATGCATTGCTCATAAGCGTGCATGTATTCATTCCATAATTTCCGTTCTTCGATATCAGCGGCATTGAATTTCCAATTTTTCGCTGGTTCATCGATGCGCTTCAGAAAGCGTTTACGTTGCTCGTCTTTAGAAACGTGTAAGAAAAATTTGACTATCTTCGTCCCGTTTCGGTAGAGGTGCTTTTCAAAATCGGTTATCGAACGGTATCGTTCACTCCAAATTGATTTCTCATCGATTAGTTTATCCGGTATCCGCTGACTGTGCAGGATTTCCGGATGGACACGAACGACCAGCACTTCTTCATAGTAGGAGCGGTTAAAAATACCAATTTCCCCTCTCGCCGGTAGTTTACGTTCAGTACGCCAAAGAAAATCGTGTTCCAATTCTTCTGTTGTTGGTTTCTTGAAACTGTGAACATCACACCCTTGAGGATTTACCCCCGATAAGACATGCTTAATCGTACTGTCTTTGCCCGCCGCATCCATTGCCTGAAAAATCAATAATACTGCATAACAGCCGGATGCATACAGTTTATTTTGCAACGAATTCAATTGTTCGACGTGGGACACCAGTTGTGCTTGGTATTCTTCCGCAGACTTAAAGTACGACTTTACTATGGTCGGCATTTTTTCGAGGCGGACTTTTGTTCCCTCTTCGACGCGATAATCTTCAGAGTTAATTTTCATTGCTAATCCTTCCTTACCAAACGATACGAATAGAACAGCTTAGATTGTATGTTTGTATACAAAAATCGAGGCGGGATGTTCCTCGCCTCGATTCTGAATTCTATTGTTCCGTGATCAATCTTCGGTTATTGCAGTTCGTGTCGGTGGCCGATCTGCCGTTACAATCATTCGTGTTCGGCGACGCAGACGTTCGATCTCATCGTTCATTTCGGAAATCATGAAGTCCTTTTGTTCTGATGAACCGAGGCGGATAATCATCACGATTCTACCTTTGTACTGTCTAATATCGCGGCCATCTTTGATTAACCCTTCGACTCCCTGAGAAGTTATAATCCGCATTTTACCGATTACGTTGATTATCTTCCCGGTACCGTCCATTTCAATCAGAAACGGGTAACCCTTGTACCGTTTTACTTCACGCGCACGAACCCACGGAATCCGTGCAAATAAAGCGGTATTGTGGCCAGTCATCGCAGTTATCGCCATTGTTTCTCCCAAGTATGCATCTAAAAATAGGGATTAAAGCACAAATCCTCAAATCTGTTCGTTATTAGCCGTCGGAACAGTACTCCCGACCAAGCCGTTCGATGTATATTCACTGTACGGAAGTCATCATCATATACTACGGAGACAATGTGAAACGGTCTGTTTCAATATTTCACTGGCTGACGGTGTGCATCATTCTTGTTACCGCAAACTATTCGTTTGCCGGTAACGGATTATATATCGAACAAACTAAACTATCCGGAAACGGTGAACCTACCGGCGGAACCGGAACGATGTTCCTTGATGCCGATAAATTCCGTATGGAAGAGAGTGGTTCGATTACAATTGGTCGGCTTGACCGAGGTACCATCTGGTATTTTGATACAAATGACCATACTTATTTTGAAATGCCGGTGATGGTAAACGACACATCTGGTATTCAAGCGAGTGACTTATTCGTCCGTACAGGAAATATACGAACTATCGGTGAGTGGAAATGTCACGAAGTGAAACTCAACACCGCGAAGCGGAGTGGATGGTTCGAAGCAATCGATTCGCTTACACTGTGGATTTCCGATAAATCATACAACGAAGCGACAACTTATTTCGCGAGTATTTTTCAGGCAATCGGTATTGATAAGGTACAGTTGGAAACAATCCAATCGAATATTGGTAAGGGCTTCCCGATTGAAGTTGAAATAAGTATGCTCGGTGCGTCGTCACGCTTGCGAGTTACCAAAATCGAACCACGAATGTTTTCATCACAACAATTCGAACCAATACCGGGTTACACCAAGCAAACGATGGATTTCTCTCCTGATAAAATGATGAAAAATCACTAATAGTACTGGTAACGTTACGAACCCGAAATTCGTATATTTACTGAACCGGAGTTTTTTAATTCATGCCCGAACGATTTTCCCAATTACTTGTCTGGGTCTTATTGCTTCCACCGTTCGTGATGGCGCTTACCCTGCATGAATACGCCCATGCCTACGTCGCTTATCGCCTCGGCGACCCTACCGCGAAAGCAATGGGTAGATTGACTATCAACCCGTTGAAACATGTCGATTGGTTTGGTTTGATTTTGTTGTTCGTTATCCATTTCGGCTGGGCGAAACCAGTACCGGTTAATCCCCGGTACTTTCGTAATCCCCGCCGTGATATGGTTTGGGTGGCGATTGCCGGGCCATTTATGAATTTCTTTATGGCAATATGTGCGGCAGCGGCAATCCGGCTCCTAACCGTCCCGAATGAGCACGGCATCCTCGTTGGGGTGCTGTGGTACACCATGACCGTAAATATCATACTTGGCGTATTCAACCTCCTCCCGGTTCCTCCACTCGACGGTTCTCGCGTACTCAAGGGGTTGTTACCAGAGAACATAGCATACTGGTATGGAGGGCTTGAGCGGTATTCACTGTTTCTGTTGGCGGGACTTTTTATTTACATTCAGTTTGTACAACCTGATTTCGTCGGGTTTCTTGTTCGTCCATTCACTCAATTATTCTCGAATTTAGCCGGAGGTTGAAAAACAGATGAAGTTGCGCAGTTTCTTTACATTGCTCGTTTGCGGTATCATGTTGCATGTACTGAGCGCAGATTCACTTGTAATCGCTAAATCTTCCCGTAGAGTCCGTGCCCATAAATCAAACGTCGATCTTATTAATGCTGCAGCCGCCGATTCGGCAATGCACACTACGATGCAGGATACCGACGAAGAAGCTCCCGCTGTTCCGCTCGATTCGCTTTCCCGTGCACAAACGTTAACATTACGAATCGACGAATGGATGAACAAACCCCACATCAACAAAGGTCAATGGGGTGTCCGAATTGAACGCCTCTCTACTCATGCCGTCATTTACGACAAGAACGGCAATAAACCTTTAATCCCCGCATCGAATGCGAAATTATTTACCGCCGCTGCAGCGTTCGAAAAACTTGGTTCCGATTACCGTTACCGTACCGCGTTCGTCGCGACGACTCCGCTTGACAAAAACGGCGTTTTAAATGGTGATTTACAAATCATCGGTTCTGGTGATCCAACACTTTCCCGCATCTTCCACGATGACGATCTCTCCTCCCTGTTACGTTCTTGGGCTGATTCATTGATTGCTCGTGGCTTGAAGCGGATAACCGGACAAATCGTGGTCCCCGAATTCTTTTGGGCGGAATCCGGCCCGGTGAAAGGTTGGGATTGGGATGACCTTGCTGAATCGTATGCCGCTTTTCCCGACTTGATGTCGATTAATGACAATTGCGTCGACTTAGTCGTAGATCCCGGCGATACTATCGGCCAACCGGCACGCTATTCGTTTGAACCGACATTTTTACAGGGGATTGACACAATCGAAAACGACGCAATCACGACTGAACGCAATTCCGAATACAAACTTGCTGTGCTACCTGCTATCGTGACCGGTCAGTGGAAAGTGTTCGGTTCCGTTCCGCTCGCTGCCCGTACGCGCCGCACCCGTATGACTATTCGTAACCCGCGTGAAGTGTGGCGGAGAACATTTGAAACAGTATTAAAAGCAAAGGGTGTTGTCGTCGGAGAACTTCCGAAAAAGAAGAAAATCGCTGGACTCGATGCCGAAGCTGCGACTGTCAAACGCGAACCGAAACCGGATACCCTATGGGTTGTTGAATCGCTCCCCATGAAACGCATTATGCGTGAAGTTCTAAAACGGTCGCATAATCTTTCCGCAGAACATTTATTCCGCACTGTCGGTTATTTCGAAAACGATGAATGGTCCACCGAAAGCGGCGTCGAGGCGGTGACAAACCTGATGGCGAAATGGGGTCTTGATACCACGGAATTTCTTTTGCAAGATGGCAGCGGGCTCGGGAGAGGCGCGTATGTCACACCGGAAATATTTTGCCGTCTACTCGAAATAATTTCGAAAAAACCATGGTTTGGTGAATTCTATGAAGAGATGGCTCAAGCGGGAGAACCGGAAACGACTTTACAGAAAAGGCATTTAATTCTTCCCGACCGGGTCATTATTAAAGCAAAGACCGGAACGCTTGCGAAAGTTTCATCACTTTCTGGTTACATGTTTACACCCCGCGATTCCATCGCATTCTCGATACTCAGCAATTACTACTATGGCAATGTTAGGAGAGTCAAGGAAGTTCAAAATGGAATCCTAACCGAACTTGCATGGTCACTCGCAGACCAAGGTCCCCGCAAACCGGAACTCAACCAATCACCATCGAAAGCATTCCACAAATAACCAAGTTTGAACACAACTTTTCTAAGGAGAACCACAATGCGCGCGCTTGTCGAGTGCGTCCCCAATTTTTCCGAAGGTCGCAATCAAGAAACAATCAAACTTATCTCTGATGCCATTTCTTCCGTATCCGGAGTGGCACTGCTAAATGTTGAACCGGATCCCGATTACAATCGTACCGTCGTTACGTTCGCAGGTGATCCCCTCGCCACAGTAGAAGCCGCATTCCGCGCCCACAAAGTAGCAGCGGAACATATCGACATGACAAAACAGACTGGCAATCATCCGCGCATGGGCGCTGTTGATGTCGTTCCATTCATACCGATTTCAGGTGTCACTACTCAGGAGTGTGTCGCATTGTCCGAGTTATATGCACAACGGGTATGGGATGAGTTGGGTATCCCGATGTTTCTGTATGAAGCCGCTGCCCGTAAACCCGACCGGAAAAATCTCGCGTCGATACGCGCTGGTGAGTACGAGGGTCTCGCGGAAAAATTGAAAGATCCGCACTGGACGCCTGATATCGGCGAACCGGTATTTGTACCTAAAAGTGGTGCAACGGTTACTGGTTCACGGTTTTTCCTTATCGCTTACAACGTCGATATCGAATGTCCCGATGAAAAACCGGCTAATGAAATCGCACTAAATATTCGTACTCTTGGCCGTCCGAAAGTTGATGAGCAAGGAAAACCCGTTCTAAATGATAATGGGAAAAAGACATTCATTCCGGGACGATTGAAAGAAATAAAGGCAATGGGTGTTCCACTCGAACGAGGTGGAAGAAAACTGTCGCAGGTTTCAATCAATGTTATCAACTATCGGGTTACTGCTCCGCATCAGGCATACGAAGAAGTTGTCAAAGACGCAGCAGCTATGGGACTGAAAGTATCAGGTAGTGAGATTGTCGGACTGGTTCCGCAGGAAGCTTTGATTCTTGCCGGCAAGTTTACAATAGATAAGTCGGGAACGAAAAGCACTGGTTTGACCGCCGATGAATTGATGCACAAAGGTATCGAGTACCTCGGTCTCAACGACCTCTACCCGTTCGATCCTACCGAAAAAGTCATCGAGAAAATCATTGAAAAAAGATTTTCATCAGGTAGCGAGGAATCGCTCATCGTATTATCGGTGGAAGAATTTACATCGCAAGTTGCATCCGATCGTCCCGCTCCCGGCGGTGGTTCGGTAGCTGCAATGGCCGCGGCACAAGGCGTTGCGCTGCTCGAAATGGTTTGTGCACTTACTGTCGGGAAGAAAAAGTACGAAGATGTGTGGGAAGAACTCGCTAATGTGAAAGAAGAACTCACACCACTTCGTAATGAATTGATTCGTGCAATCGACCGTGATACCCTTGCTTTCAACTCCCTGATGGCGGCGATGAAGCTTCCGAAGGAAACTGATGGTGAGAAAGCACTACGGAAGCTTGCGATACTCGACGCAACCCGCTTCGCGACACAAGTGCCCTTGCATGTAGTTCGAATTGTGGCAAAATCGCTTCAATACGCGGCGAATATCGCAGCAAAGGGTAACAAAAACGCACTATCAGATGTCGGTGTAGGCGCATCGATGTTGCTTGCTGGTGCGCGCGGCGCAATGTTGAACGTGATGATTAACCTACCGGGACTCCCGGAAACGGAACAGCAAATTATCAAACTACGGTTAGAAGAATTGATGGGTGGTGTGGAACAAACCGCGGAAATTGTCGTTAATTCAGTGAAATCAAAACTATAGTTTCTCAAAAATCTGTTGAATAAAAGGGTCCACGACAAGTGTACCCTTTTTTGTGACTTTTTGAAGAAGTAAACAATT
>CAZPUW010000014.1:0-17023 GCA_964589795.1 uncultured bacterium | reverse complement strand
TGAATCGGAATTTACTAATACACGGTCAATCGGCGCATATATGTCGTTGCGTTCGAGATTGATTGGAAGCTTATCGCCGTAATTTTGCAAATCTTGAATTATGTACTTTACATAGTGTGGGTCATTTCGTTTTTTACCACCCGCCCAATACGGAAAGAACTCATAAAAATTAATCGAATCCTGTAAGCTTCTTTCTTTGTTAGACAATTTTGACCAACGAATCGAATCCTCAACGAGTGGTTTCAGCTCTCGATTGTAAATATCTATCAACTCTGAATGGGTGAATTGTGGCATTCGAGGTGGAGTTGAGTAGGATAAATTGTTACTGATTAGTAAAAAAATTAGCGGTATCAATAAAATTCTGTAAGTTGGAATAAGAAGTTTATCATTCATTGACTTCACCTGTTCCCTCGGCTACTTTCCAACCGCGGTGACAAACACATCTTCCATCACCGGCGAAATCGCTTTCACAACTACCCGATAACTACCGGCAATATTCTGAATGCCTGTCAGCGCCGTATCGCCGGTTATCGAGACATGAAGGCGGTCACCAAACCGGTTTACATTTCGAACATCTTTGATTTTAGCAATTGTGTGGGATAAATCTTCCAACTCACTCATTGAAATGTCTTCGCGATACAATTCAAAGAGACGGTAGGGATAACTTTGCAACAACTCTTCCGTTTTACCCGAAACGAGAATCTTCCCTTCGTGCATGATATTCACGCGGTTGCACATTTCCGCTTCGTCCATGTATGCGGTGGATACGAGCAGTGCCGAACCGCGCCGTTTCAAATCTTTGAGGATATCCCACAACTCACGGCGGGAGACCGGATCGACACCGAACGTCGGTTCATCCAACACCATTACATCGGGTTCGTGAATCAAATTGCAACAGAGCGCCAACTTTTGTTTCATACCACCGGACAACTGTCCCGCCCTGCGGTCGCGGAATGGTCCCAATTTGGAGAATTCGTATAACCGCGCCGTTCGTTTATCACGCTCGGTATCATTCAAACGAAAGAGTTCCGAGAAAAATCGGATATTTTCCGAAACAGTTAAATCGGGGTACAAACTGAAACGTTGCGGCATATAGCCGAGCCGTTCCTTGACCTTATCGTTATCTTTATCGACATCGAAACCAGCGACATGAATTGAACCGGCATCGGGACGAAGTAACCCGCAAATCATTTTCATCGTCGTGGTTTTACCCGCACCATCGGCACCGATTAACCCGACAATTTCGCCGGGTGCAACCGTTAGCGAAACGTCACGTACCGCCTCGACAGTGGCGTACCGTTTGCTTACGTTTTTGACTTCGATTGCGCTATTCATTTCGTTCATTATGAGATTTACTTCCCGTTACCAATTACCGCTTCAATCGGCATTCCGGCGTGGAGTTCACCGGAAGGGTTCGGTACGTCGAGTTTCACTACGAAAACTAAATCCGCGCGTGATGTTTTCGTCTGAATATTTTTCGGTGTGAACTCCGCCGTTGGATTCACAAAACTAACGACCGCATCGTACGGTTTCTTTGCAAAGGCATCAGCAAACAGTGTTACTTTCTGTCCGATTTTCACCCGCGAGATTTCCACTTCAGTTAGATATACTTTCACCGTCAATTCGGTTAAGTCGGAGAGTTTATATACGACTGTCTGCTGAGTAACCGATTCCCCCGGTTCCGAGCCCCTAACGAGAATAGTCCCGTTGGACGGAGCAAGAATAACACCATCACGGATTTGACGCTCATACATTTTTTTATTGGCGTCGATACGGTTACGCTGGGATAGGTTTGCGGCGAGTTGCGCCGAAATCGCCTGTTCCTGCGCCTTCAGGATATCGCGCTGGGAAGTTAAATCATCTACGGTTTGTTGAGTAGAGCTTCCGGTACCGAGTAGCGTTTTTTGACGTTCTAACTTTTGCTCGACGTTCGCTTTCTGCAAACCGAGTTGAATTTTCTGCGATTGCAATGCTTCGTATGTCGAAGACAATTCGGTGATTTGCGCTTCACTCTGTTTTCGCTGCAAGTCGATTAGCTCGACATCGATAACGACAAGGGTGTCCCCTTTTTTGACGGTTTCCCCCTCTTGTTTCCGCATTTCGAGGATGCGCCCCGAAACAAGTGGCGAGAGAGAAACTTCAGTCGCTTCAAGCGTACCCGACGGTTTTAAATCGTTGCCGTTTCCACTGCAACCGGCCAACATTCCGACTACGATTACGAAAATGAAAAGAATTATTGTTCGCATGATATGTCCCTGAATTATTCCGTTTACTTACTTTCTTTACCGGAGGTGAACAAAAATTCTGCCTTCGCTAACTGATAATGAACAAGAGCTACATTTACATTTTGTTCGGCATTCGCTAAATCGTTATGTGCGTCGTGCCATTCGAGTTCCGTCGCCTGACCTTGTTTCCAGCGCTCTTCCACCATTTCAAACCGGCGTTTGCTTAAAATGCTCTGATGAGAGACGGAAATATAAATTTGCTCCGCGGTAATTACGTGCTCTTCTGCGATGTCCATGGCAGCATCAATATTACGACCCAAGTCATTTAGTTTTTCGTCCAATACGATGGCGTTAGAACGCGCTTTTTCTATATGTGCGTTACGCGCACCCCAGTCAAATAATGACCATGACGCTTGTAAACCGACTGTTGAATAATTCATCCACTTGTCCACAGTCATGTTTACACCGGGTCTTGCATAATGGTAAACACCCTGAACGGCAAGTGAGGGATACCATGAGCCGGTACTTGCCGTGTGCAGGTATTTTGCGGCGGTGACTCGTTGATTCAATGCCTGATAGTTTGGATTCTCGGTGTATTGATTTTTCGGGCGAATACGTTCCACTGGAAACGTTTGTTCAACATTACGATATTCGACACCATCTTTAATAAAGGTGGAATCGTGTTTGATACCGGCAGATAAATCGTTTGAGTCAAGCTGATCAATGTTCGTTAAACCGGTAATTGTCCGCAAATTCGTCATGGCGCTAAACAAATCGAATGCGGCTTGCCGAACACCAGTCGTTGCTTGGTCCAATGTAATTACAGATTGTATCAACGCTTCGTGCGACATTGTACCGGCTTTGACTGCGTATTCTACATCTTTATTATGCATGGTTGCGCGTAGCTCGATATTCCCGGCAATAGCGACCGCAACTTGCGCACCAAGCGCATTGTAATATGCGCGGCGGACATCAGCGGCTAACGTTACCCGCTCGGCTCTTTCATCGTAGCCCGCGGCTTTGCTTGCTTCCTGTGCAGCATGATACCGGTTCTCTTGAGCGCCACCCATGTACAACGGGTACTTTGCGGAAGCGGTGAAATCATAGGTGTTATGGTCGCCGAATGTTAAAGTGGGCGATGGTTTTCCCGGAATCGTGATGGGAATATTCACCGACTGCACTTCTGTGTTATAGAGGTAGTTGCCACCCAGATCGAACGAACCATACAGATTTGCGCGTTCCTCTTTCTCTGCCGCCTGTGCCGCCCGCCACTGCTCTTTCGCCGCAGTCAACCGGTGATTCCGGTTAGTCAATGTCGAATCGAGGCACTCCTGCAACGTCCACTGTTTCGCGTCGGCGGAGATGGCACACACGACACCCAATATTATCGTGATTGCCGATTTTTGTATTCGTCTCATTTCTTGTCCTGCTTCGACTTTTTCTTTTCTTTCTTTTTCTTTACTTCGGTGGTAAGCCCGCACCGAACCAGCCGCTCAATTAATGATACTCGGGTTTCCCATAAATCCGTTTTTGTTGAATCGTGTTTGGTGAGGATGCGGAAAAAGGGTTCGATGAAAACCGTGCTATAGCTTAATCCGATTATCAACGGTGCAACTTGCGATGCGGGTAAATCAATCACCAATCCCTGTTTGGCGGCAACTTTGTATGCCTCACCCAAATGTTTCGCAAATGAAAGCGGCCCGGCATCACCCATCTCATCGACGGTTTGTTCGAATTGGTGCCCACCCTCCGCCATCTCGCGCAACATCAACCTCGCAAGTAGTGGCCGTTCGCGCAACATTGTCATCAGAAAACGGGGAATGCCAAATATTACCTGTTCCGGTGAATTCACCGTCGGTATCACATTGTTGGCGATGTATTGGGCGATACCCGCAACCTGCTCCTCCATCACCCGCCTGTACAGATTTTCCTTGGATTGGTAGTAGTAGTGTATCATCGCCGAATTGACTTTGGCGGCATCCGCAATTTCCCGCACCGAAGTCGCTTCGAACCCTTTCTTCGCGAACAGTTCGAACGCCGTCGCAAGAATCTTTGCCCGCGGCGAATCGGGTGCATCAGTGGTACGGTTGTTAGCAACCTGATGGAAATTTTCCTTTAGTCGTTTGAACACAGTCGGCTCATCGGACCGGGTTGCTTTCGCCGGTTGGGTGGTTTTGGAAGTTTTTGCTTGTTTCATAATTGGTCGACCGATTTAATCAATTGTTTAATTAAAATACAATGCAATCCGCCCGCTTGTCAAGTCCTTGCCATAAACAACAGAAAAGGCGGCACATTGCCGCCTTTTCTCAAAGAGTCTTAGCCAATTTCATTTCCATTCGGGCGATCCGCCGTCCACTCGCCCATCCCCCTCATCACCGATACCCTTCGGTTTCTTCAGTTGAAACAAGCGCGGTTTGAGTGAAGAGTATGGCTCCTCGGATAGCGGTGGCGACGCTTCGGCCGGTTCATCGGTGACATAGGTTCCGAATGTTTTCATGAACACCGATTGCGCATGCGATAGCGGTGTCTCCGGTAAGATGTCGGTTCCACTGTTTCCCGCTTCGTCGGTTACATCGAGAAATCCGGGTTCGGGCCTGGCTTTCTCCGCTCCGCTTTCCTGCTCCGGTTTTTTACCGGGCTCGACAAAATCGTTCCAGTCCTGTTGCTTAGGGTTAACTGTCGTTTTTCCGATATTCGGCAACGGTTGCGGTTGCGGTTCGGTTCGGAATGATTCGTCGAGTATCACGGGTTCCTCCGTTTTTTCTTTAAGAAATTCGTGTTTCGAAACGGTTGGTTGAAGCTTACTCTCCCAACCCAATCCTTCTTCATTTACCTTAATATTCATATTGCCTTCAGGAGCACGCAGCGTCGGTACTTCGGGTTCGGTTTGTTGGTAATAAGATTGCCGAATATATTGCACACTTGCGTTGTTCAATTCTTCCGTCACGGTTTCCTCGTCGTTCACAATCAGATGGTTTCGCGCCTTCACTCTCAATGAGAGATAGGCGAGAAACGCAACTCCTAATGTTATCGACGCAATTATGATAACCGCTTTTGAAAGCAAGGTGACGACACCCATGAACTACTCCCGAACTTCTGAATTACAAAAATATTTTTAACTGATACATGGTTGGACTAAGCCCGCATACGCTTGCTGGCGTTCGGCGCTGCGTTCCGGCGAACGCATAATCCACTCTTCGAGCCAATCCGAGTCGATGACAAAAGTTGCACCGATTGCCGAGGTGTTTCGCACTTTCGGGGAAACATCCTTGTCCGGTGTTTGTAAACGAGTCCACGAATCCGCCGGCATTTGTGAAGGGGACATTGAATGAAAATCACTGAAGGCGGACAACCGGCTGTAGGTACGCGCACTCGTCGGTAAACCCATACTTCCATTCACCCAATCGGCAAGGAAAGTGTCGATGTCTGTGATGTTGGACATCAGTGGTTTGAAAGACGTGTCGTACGTATCCATTCTTAGGTCCTTTATTCCTGCCGGGCTGATTCCGGGTTCGATATTCGGTTGATATTTTTTCCTACCGGTTCCCACCCGCTCGCGTACCCGGTGAACGGTATGGGACAATGCCCCGAGTGTACCGGTTAAAAAAGTAGTTAAGTTCGCGTTTTGACTGTTATTGGAATGCAATTCCATTTCATACTCCTGCCGTAAAAAAATTTGAGATGTCGACTTTCGATGCGGGAAACGTCGAACAACGATTAATGAATCAGTTTGAAATTCCGCGACGTCTCCGTCACACGCATCAATAAGTCCTGCACGTTATCCGCATCTTCGGGGTAGATTGCGAGTGCCTTCGAAACAATCAGATGTTTACCAAGTTGTATCCCGAGTTTGTCGCATAATTCACTCTTCACATCCGCAGTCACGCGGGCGACAAAAATGTCCCCCCCCTCGCGATCGCAATTTTCCAACATCACCACAATTTTATCCATACTGCGGCAGATATTATCGTTCAATCCACGCATGGAGTGTCCGACAATCGCCGAAAGTTTTTTCACCATTTCCAAACCACGCGGCAACTGCACCGTCTTCGAAATTTCACCCGTATTAATCATGCGGAACGAAACCAGCGCGAACGATTGGTTTTTCTGGCTGCATCGCCAGATTTGCTCGTGAAGTTTCTCTTTGAAATCGGCAAAGCTGATCAAACTCTCCGCACGTTGGCTTAACGATTCTTCGTCGAAAACAGAGCTAACCAAGTTTGTAAAATCTTCCGGGAGATTTGCAAGCGGAGATTCGATAGTCAACCGGTTGACGATTTCCTGATACTTCTCATAATTCTTGAGCGCCTTTTCGAGTGCCTTTACCACGTCGATGGTCACCAATGGTTGAATAAAGAGAGCGTCTGCACCCGCGAGTTTCGCCGATTGATAAGTGAGTTGCGCTGTCTGTTGCGGTGCAATAAGAAAAATTGGGAGCTTCTCAAATTCCTCGCGAAGCTGATGTACCGTCAAAAACCAATTACCGTGTGCCTGCATCGAATTGACGACTAATAGGTCATAGGGCGTTTTGCGGTGGTGGTGGATGAAATCCTCTTCATCTTCGAGCATTTCAATTGACTGGGCTTTCGAAAAGATTTCTTCAAATTGGGCGGCGGAATCCTCATCGTTATCGATAAGGGCAATGCGCAACGGTAAATCGTGGGTGGCAATTTGTTTCGGTGTCCGATCTCCCTGAATTCGCACTTCTTCATTTCTCGGGCCAAGGTCCTGCACAATTCCGGTGCCGTATTCATGTTGAATCTTGTAAGAAGTGGGTGGCGTCATCACATTTACCATCTTGTGCACCCAAAACATGCGCGGCTGTCCTTCTTTCGCCGGAGTCGCCGAGGTGGAAAACACGCCAGCTGCCGCATCTTCGATTAATTCGACAATGCGGTTTGCCTGTGTGCTGTTTGGTTCGCCGGTAGTGACAAGAGTTGTGCAAGAGAGGGCGTCGATGGCATTCATTAAGGAGAAGACATAATTAGCGACTTGAGCATCCTTCGCTTTACTGAGTAACGGCATGAGGGTATCAAATACGACGCGATTGCAATTATAGGTCTTGATATACTTTTCAATCTCGCCGAGGAGATGGATGACGCCACCCAACTGGTATTGGCCGGTCATTATCTCTTTCGGGTACTCCATAAGAATGAGCCGGTTATCCATCAGGTAGCTTTCGAGTGATAATCCGATTGTCTCGGCTTTGAGAATCACATCTTCGATACGGTCACTCGATATAAGGATACCATTCTCGCCGTTGTCGATTCCCGCCAAGAGAAATTGCAGACTCATCGTGGTGCGTCCGGAACGTGCCGGGCCGCGCAAGAAGTATGTACGGTTCTCGTACATGCCGCCGAACTCTGCGTCGATGAAGTCTAAGCCGGAAGCGATTCGATTGTAGATCATGGGTTTCCCCTCTTTCGTTTTGGGTGCTCTTGCGAGAACCCGTGCACGAACTCCTGTGTCAAGTAATTACAGTGCTAACTTACACCCCTATCGTTTGAGGGGTTGTGAGTAAAAAAGCGGTGAGAGCGTTTAGCTATCGTTTGAATCGAGGTTGGGGGGTGTTGAATCGTTTGAATCGGGGGTCAAAACGTTTGAATCGACACTCGGTGAGCTCTCAAGAGAGGCGCTCCGCCTCTCGTTGGAGGTCGAAGGTGGTGGGTGGTGGGTGGTAGACGGAACACTCTTGTTCCGTTCCGTAGGATAGGATTTATCCTGTCCAAATTTGGTAGTGCCCACTGCCGAGTGGGCACACGAATCACTTCTCTATTTGTTGCATATCTCTAACCTAAACCGGATATTTAGATAGAACATCTGTTCTGGTTCCTCCCTTGTTCTCTACTCTTTACTACTTTGTTCGAGGTAGCGATGTATTCGAAGTACTCTTATTTCTTCTACACTCTATTACTACTTACCGTCGTTCCGTGTTGTTTTGCGCAGGAGTGGACTGCGCAAAATAGCGGAACAAATAGATCTTTAGATAACATAACATTCATTGATTCTGTTCACGGGTGGGCAGTCGGCGGCGACCACAGATATCCTAATTTGAATAGAGTAATATTACATACAAGTAATGCCGGTACGACTTGGAGTGTTCAGGATAGCGATTCAACTCAATACCTCACTGGTATTGCATTTACAGATTCTAATAATGGCTGGGCAGTTGGTGTAGCTGGTCAAATGTATCAAACGACAAATGATGGAATTTCTTGGATTTCTCATAATTTGGATCAGAATTGGTATTTATACTCTATCACGTTTACAAATGCGAATGATGGGTGGGCGGTTGGTGTCAGATATTCAGGATCTACATACGATTTAATTCTTCGTACTACCGATGGTGGATTAACATGGAGTAATTCGACGGTGGGTTCTGGAGATCAGTTTATGAAGATAAAGTTCTTAGATGAAAACCATGGTTGGATATTAAGTCTTAATGGTTTGTTATGTAAAACGACAAATGGTGGTAACACATGGGATACTACAAGAATTTGGTCCACCAGCTTATTTTACAGCTTTTATTTTACAAATTCGAATAATGGCTGGGCTGTCGGCGGTAATACAAACTTCAGACCCATTTATAATTGTAGTACATTAGCTCATACTACAGATGGTGGCTTAAGTTGGTACCTTCAAACAGATAATACAGGATTTCCATTTAATGATGTTACTTTCACAGATTCTCTGAATGGATGGATCGTCGGGGCTGTTGGAGTGAGATTGCATACTACTGATGGCGGAAATTCATGGTTAAATCAAAACACGGGAACTTCAACATATTATACCTGCGTGAAATTTGAAAATAGTCGCGATGGTTGGATCACAGGCGACGAGGGCACCATCCTCCACACTACCGATGGCGGTGAAACCTTCGTTGCCGATAAACCCACAGCAAAATTACCAAACAAATTCGATTTACTGAATAACTATCCCAATCCATTTAACTCCACCACTCACATCTCATTCTCCCTCCCCACCGCATCGCAAGTCAAACTCACCATTTATGATGCCCTCGGTCGTGAATTGAAAACCATTGTCAATGAAAAAATGAATCCGGGTTATCACAGTATCGAGTGGAACGCGAGTGATTTTGGTTCGGGTGTCTATTTTGTAAGGATGAGCACTGGTAACTACAACGCCACAAAGAAAATAATTTTATTGAAATAATTCGTTGCAATAGTTACCAGAAGTTCGGATATTTAGGTAGAACATTTGTTCTGGTTCCTACCGGGTTTTTACTCGTTACTACACATTGTTCGGAGGTTGCTATGATCTCGACAAATTCAATACCTCGTTACTCTTCACTCAAGTTATTCTTCTCTATTCTTGCTATCGCCTTAGCCAACGTCATTACTCCAAATGTTCTTGGACAAGGATGGACGAATCAAACAAGTTCTACCTATTGGGCGCTTAGCGGAGTAGCGGCGATTGATTCAAATAATTGTTGGGTAGTCGGTGAGGATGGCACTATCCTTCACACCACCAATGGTGGTTCGACATGGACGACACAAACAAGTGGGACTAATTCGCCATTAACGTATGTAACATTTTTAAATGATTCAGTCGGTTGGGTCGGAGGTTACGGTACGATACTCAAAACAACGAATGGCGGAACCGTCTGGAATTTAATACCGAATATTGCGGCTTATGGAATAACTGCAATCACATTTGTCGATTCGAGCAATGGTTGGTTTGTCGGTGGCTATCCGTACTGCGGAATCATTCGACACACAACCAACGGTGGAAACACTTGGGTTACCCAAGATTCCCTCGTTCCACTTAGCTTTTATGGTGTCGCATTCGTTAATGATTCGACCGGATGGGCGGTTGGCGATAGTTGTAGCATCTTTCGCACTACCAATCGCGGAAATACATGGGTAGAACAACATTATACCGTGAATGGTTCGTGGCTTGGTTGTGTTTCATTTAGCGATGAAAGGCACGGTTGGGTAGTGGGAGATCGTGGCGTAATTTTGCACACCACCAACGGCGGTGAAACCTTCGTTGCCGATAAACCCTCGGTAAGTTTACCGAAGAAATTCGAATTGTTGAACAACTATCCCAACCCATTTAATTCCACTACCCACATCTCATTCTCCCTCCCTACCGCATCGCAAGTCAAACTCACCATCTATGATGCACTCGGTCGTGAACTGAAAACCATCGTCAATGAAAAGCTGAATCCGGGTTTTCACAATGCGGTGTGGAATGCTTCATCTGTTGGCTCGGGTGTCTATTTCGTAAAGATGAGCGCGGGAAATTATAACACCACTAAGAAAATTGTTCTATTGAAATAAACCATTGCAGAATTGCGCAAAACTTTGGATATTTAACCTAATCAACAATAACGGTTTCTTGCCGTTTCTTCGCTCGCCATTATAACCCGGAGATTCCCTTGATTTCCATTATGACTCTTCCGCGTTTCCCCACCCGGAAACTGAATTTTTCTCTATTCATTATTGTGTTTCTCTTATCTATCGCGACCTGTTCCTTCGCGCAAGAATGGCAATGGCAGAATCCGCTCCCGCAAGGCAATCCTCTTTACGGCGTCAAGTTTGTCAACAGCACTACTGGTTGGGCGGTTGGCGACCGAGGTTTGATTCTTCACACCACCGATGGTGGAACATCTTGGACATACCAAACCAGTGGAACGACCGACTTACTTTCAGCGGTTATGTTTACCAACGTCAATAATGGTTGGGTGATTAGTTATAACGGTTTAATCCTGCATACCACGAATGGTGGAACCGCGTGGACCACTCAAAACAGCGGAGCTATCGGCGAACTGAATGACATCCAGTTTATCGATGATAACAATGGCTGGATTGTGGGAGGTAGATATAACGACTCAACTTCTACCACCGAGTCGATAATTTTACATACGACCAACGGCGGCGGAACTTGGACACGGCTGAACGATGGACCAACCAATTTCCTTAATCATGTTTGGTTTATTGATGCCAACAACGGTTGGGTCGTCGCGGGAACGAACATCGTTTATCACTCGACCAATGGCGGTACGACTTGGACGCCACAGACAACCGGTGTAACGACTTTTTTGTATGGTATCACTTTTATAAACGCCGATACCGGTTGGGCAGTCGGCAGCTACGGTAACGTGATACATACGACCAACGGCGGTACAAATTGGACAATCCAAACCACCACCTTACCCGGTGCCCTCGGCTTAGTACAATTTACCAGTGCCAATACCGGCTGGATCGCCGGGAACAATGGCTCAATTGGTCACACGACCGACGGTGGTGCAACGTGGATTACTCAATCAGCTGGAACCACAAACGGTCTCTGGGGTCAATCGATTATCAACGACAGCACCGGCTGGGTCGTCGGAAATTTTGGAATGGTGCTACATACTACAAACGGTGGCGCAAATTGGACGAATATGACGACCGGACCGGGAAATTTTCTACATGCCGTTGCCTGTACCGATGCTTACACTGCATGGGTTTCGGCGACGAGCGGACTCATTCTGCACACGATGAATGGTGGGTTCACATGGCAGACCCAAACCACCACCACGACAAATTGGTTGGGTGATTTAACTTTTTTTGATGCGAACAACGGTTGGGCAGTCGGTGGTCTTGGAACGATTATCCATACTACAAACGGCGGAACAAACTGGTCAAATCAAACCAGCGGAATTACGAATGCACTTAGTGGTGTAAGATTTTCCGATGCAAACAACGGTTGGGCAGTCGGCGATTCGGGAAAAATCCTTCACACCACGAACGCAGGTGTAGTGTGGACGAATCAAAATAGCAATACCACCAACGCTCTCTATGCATTGGCATTTTCCGACGCCAACAACTGTTGGGCGGTTGGCTTGACCGGAACAATCCTTCACACGACAAACGGTGGCACGACGTGGACCAGCCAAACGAGTGGAACCGGGGCAAATCTATTTGGAGTAGCGTTTCCCAGTGTAAACGATGGTTGGGTCGCAGGTCCGTTCGGTACACTCATCCACACCACCAATGGTGGTACAACGTGGACTCTCGATACCACCATAACAATGTATCTCGCCGGCATCACATTTACCGATGTCAATACCGGCTGGGCAGTGGGAGAAAGTGGCGCGATTATCCACACTACGAACGCGGGCGTAACATGGACGACACAAAATACACCGACCAATAATTTTCTGAATAACGTCGCTTTCGCGGATGCCAATTCGGGCTGGGCAGTGGGAGAGGGCGGTACAATTCTGCATACCGGAGTCACGTCTTTCATCGCGGAGAAACCAACATTCACGCAACCTCACCAATTTGAGTTATTGAACAATTACCCGAATCCATTCAATTCTACCACCAAAATTTCTTTCTCGCTTCCCACCACATCTCAGGTAAAACTCACTATTTTCGATGCACTCGGTCGCGAAATAACAACAATCATCAATGAAAAACTGAATCCCGGTTATCACAGTACGGTGTGGAATGCTTCTTCTGTTGGTTCGGGTGTCTATTTCATTCGGATGAGCGCCGGAAATTACAACGCTACGAAGAAAATTGTTCTTCTGAAATAACAAAAAAGGCGAAGCAGTGCTTCGCCTTTTTCTTTATTACGGTTATTCTCATTTATAAGCAACCACCCGGTAATATTTATGTCCATTTGCGTAGCCGTCGATATAGCTGGTTACATTTGCCGGACAGGTCGTGACAAAATTCCCACTCGACGGTTGAAAGTAACCCGCATCGGAACGATAAATTTTATACCCGACCGCGTTTTCGACGGGATTCCAACTGATATAAGCATTCCCGTTGGAATGGGTAATCGTTAACCCATCCGGTGTCGGAGGGTAAGCGGAGGTGTACCACCAATCCGATGTCGTTGGAAGCAACGAATCGCGATGTACGACATTGGTTCGGACAATCTTAACGTTCACTTGATTCAGCGTCCATTCGGGAGAATTGGTTGCGAGTTCGGCAGTACCACCGGCTCTATCGTCAAGATATGAAATGTAGAGCGAATCGTTGTTTGTCACTTCTTGCACGGATGGGAATATTTCACTGTGAACATTTCCCGCCGTACCGGCATTCGCAGGTGTATTTGTCAGATTCGTCGGATAATACCAATTGTTACCATTGTCACTCGAAACCGTCGCCCAAATATCACCACATCCCCACCCGTTAGCGGAAGTATCAAATCGCGCATAGCGACAGAACACGCAATACAAATCGCCATTTGTGGCGATTGACAGCGCCGGTCTTGCGATAGTCGATTGGTAAGGTAGGGCGGGGTGCGTGTCGGAGGGAAGCCACCAACCATCGGCAACAATATCAGTAACGGTCGGATCGGTCTCGCACCAGTGCATCAGCAAACATGAAGCATTGGTGCCGGGGATCGAATCCGAAACGACAGGAAATCCGCCCCGGATGACATAAACAATATGTAAATGATTCTGATTATCGAAGATGGCAGTGGCATCGTTATCAAATCGGAAAGAATCGGATTCTGTAAAGTGAGTAACATTAGTTGGATTACTAAAATTCCAAGTAAAATTGCTATTCGTCGTTTGGACGAAACAGAGATTGTTATTGTAATCGATTTCAGCGGGAGAATTTGTATCGAACGGCTTTGGCCACGCCATAATCACACGGTTGGTATTGCGTGAAGCAACAACCAGACATGTATTGGTCATCGTCGTTTCGGCAATCTGGAAAGTTGTCATCTGAAAAGTAGGAGCAGTTGCAGCGACACCGCTCCGCGAATAATAGATTCGCTTGTACCACGAATCCGATATTTGTTCTACCGAAAACACATGTAAATAGTCTCGATGATCCACCGCTGCATTGGGGTAGATGACAGAGTCTAATGGTGGATTTGCAATAGTAGTCACATAGCGTTCAATAAATGCCCCGGTAATATAGCCATCATCTATTCCTGTAGTTGATACATATCCCCACGTAGTACTGGGGTGGGATCCGGTGATAACAGCGCTTCCGTTGGAAAGCGTTTGGATAGTCGGATATCCCGAACCATAGCCCCAAAATACTTGGGAACCATTGGAACAGAGCCACGAATACGCTAGTGGTTCCCAAGGAAATTGTAGAGGATAACGACCATCGTACTGGATAGCTTGATTTGCTCCGCTATCAAGACTCTTCACCCAAGTCATATGCAAACCACCCAGCGTATCGCGGGCGATATGGCGACCGGAACAACCGTAATCCCAAAAATCACTGTAAGTCGTACCGACGGTTATCGTTTCGGCAAAGGTGGTCGATAGCGCAATAAGAAGGAATATCGTAGCAATCAGTATGCGGTTCGTCATAGCGAATTCCTTTCCCAAGTAGTAACGTGAAGCAATAAAAACGGAAAGGTAAGTACAGAGTAAAAACCCGTTGTTTCTAAATTAGACCGGAATTACTTGTACTCCAAATATTTTTTGACAAAATAAAAAAAGGCGAAGCACGGCTTCGCCTTTTTCTTATGATTGAGTTATCGCGTTTTACGAGCCGCTCTTCACTGCGGTAGCAATATCGACGGCGGATTGCCCGACTACATAACTCGACACAATAACCATAATCGCATCGACGATTTGTTTCGCAGTATCCGGTGGCAGTCCGATTTGATTGACCAAAATCGCGCTGATGATTGCCGCTAACGAAGCAAGCAATTTTCGCGAGAACCATTTTGCTAACATGGTAGTTCTCCTTTCAGGTAGACGGAACACTCTTGTTCCGTTTTTTATTTTTTTGTGAAGGAACAAATGTGTTCCCACTACTTGACAAAAAACTGAATGAGATAAACGATAAATCCGAAGAGCGAAGTCATTGAGAGCCAGCGGATAGTGAGGCGGCGTTCCAATTTTTCATGCGACCGGTCGATCTCTTTGGTATAGGCCTCAAGTACGGTGCGTTCGCGCCGTTCCATTTCCGCAGGGTGGAGCGTATTTGCGAGGGCGCGGTTTAATTCGAGCAGTTCTTCCTGTGCGGCAAGAATGCGCTCCAGACGAGTTGCGATTATACCGAGCCGCTCGCCATATACCGGTGGAAAACTGCAAATAATATTCGATAATTTTTCATTCTCCATCGTATCACTTATTAGCTGCGGTTCAAGGAACCTTAATTTTTTACCAAGGGGGAAACCATGAAACGATTAGCAATACTGCTGCTTCTGGTCATCATAACTACTGCGCCATTCGCCAAAACCAACCCATCCACCACAAAAAGTAACGGCACGTTCGGGCTGGGTGTCATCGTCGGCGAACCAACCGGTTTGACGGCGAAAGCGTGGCTGGATAACATCCACGCAGTTGATTTCGGACTCGCGTGGTCGCTGAATGAAAAACAATCGTTCCATCTCCGCGTCGATTATCTCTGGCATTTCCGTGATGTATTTCCGGATAAGAATGCCACGCTGTATGTCGGTGTCGGTGGACGTCTTCGTGTCATCGAGAATCAGGATACGAAACTCGGTGTAACGATTCCGCTGGGTTTCAATTACGAAATCCCACGCTCGCCGGTGGAGCTATTTGTGGAAGCGGTTCCCATTGTCGATTTAACACCATCCTCGGAATTCGATATGAACGGTGGAGTCGGCGTGCGGTTTTATTTCGGCAGGTAGTTATTTACAAGCACCAGTTTTTGTGGTTTATTCTTGCATTGAGCAGTACATTTAAGTACTACCATGCGAGGTGACCATGCTATTCCGCGCTTCAATCTTCTTCTTGTTTTTGTCGTTGGCGTTACTCTGCGATGCTTACGCGAATACCATCCACGTGACTCCAAAGCAGGATTTACAATCCGAAATCAATTCCGCACATGACAGCGACACGCTTCTGCTGTCGGCAGGAACGTGGTCGGCGAAACCGACATCGTTTCATGATCCGCTCTGCGGGAATTGTATCAACCCCGAAGAAGGGGCGAGTGCTACATACGGTTTCCTGATAACCAAAGCGTTGACTGTTATCGGTGACAGCACTCGCGAGAGCTTGTTGGCAACAAATGCCGGATATGGCCTGTTTATCGCCGGCACGGGTATTTCGGTAACTGCCCGGGAATTAATGCAACCCGATACAGATCCACCGACACCCCGGATTAATTTAAAATACCTTGTCATTACTAACGGAAAGCGTGATGCCGACGGACGGGCAACCGATGCCGGTATTGTATGCCGCAAAGCGCCGGTTATCATCGATCATTGTAAAATTGTACATAACACTCATCGCATCGATTCAGTCGTAGTCGGTATTGCCGGTATTGTGGGGAGAGAACAATGTGGCATTACTGTTACCAACACGGAGATTACCGATAATGGATGGGATGGAATCGCGTTATATCGTGGTGCTTATTTATTTGCGACAAATGTGTATATAAATGAGGGGCGCGGTGTCGGTGTTGGTATTACATGGAATTCCCAAGCCCAACTTGAAAATGTACGAGTATCTCATTATTGGAAAGGTATTGGTTCGTTCGGTTCTTCGAAAGTACACGCGGGAAAGTGTGTTATTCGCGATAATCTCGGTTGGGGGCTTATCGCAACGGGAACCTCCGAATTATTCGCAACCCATATCGCAATCCTCCGTAATGGTAATTGTGGTGCGGCGATTTGGTTGGATAGCGCATCACTCGTATTGGATCATTCATTGATTGTTGGCAATGGTTGGAAAAAACAGTGGGTTGTCCCTCGTGTCGGGTTTTGGCGGGCGGGGTCTGGATTTGCCGCACTACAAAATAATCTTTTCTGGAATAACGATTCCGGTGCGACTGCGGGTATGACGACTAACATCTTTAATGATACAAGTAAAATGTATATTTCGACACCGGAAG
>CAZPUW010000013.1:0-17630 GCA_964589795.1 uncultured bacterium | reverse complement strand
CCATGAGAAATGCCGCAACTTGATAATCGGGTACTTCACTGTGGTGGTAACCGAGAATCAGTTGGCGGATTTCATCCAACGAAAGGGTATAGCCGGATTGCTTTTTTTCGATGAGATCGACGATGGTTTGCATGATATAGTAAACTAATACGTTTACGAGGTGCTATCAACATGGAATTCGGTAAAAAACGGGTTTACCTTACGAAGAATAACCTGAAGATTAGAAGGTGATATGTCCATTAATCGTTCTCAGTATTGGGTTTTTTGCACTTTGATTGCAGTTATAGGGAGTATCGTTTTACCGGGTAGCGCGTTAGGTGCGACGACCTCGACTACTGCTGATATTCGTGTCTTTATGACGGGATCGGAAGATGAATCACGCTGGGCGGCACAACGTTTGCGAAGCGATCCGGTTGATACGTTAGCGACGTGGATTGAACATTTCAATGGCTATACGCAAAAACGTGGTGAAAACGGATTTACTCACTATACACATGAAGTATTCGAAAATGTACGTGCGCCGGCATTTTTGTATGTACCAACGAAATACAACCCGAAGGTCAAGCGTCCGGTTGTGATATTTATGCACGGCGGGGTTGGTAAACGCGATTTTCCACCGTACACCGATGATGTATTGCTGACGCAGAACAAACAGTTACCAATTTGCGAGGAACACAACTGGTTTTTTCTGTTTCCCGAGGCGAGATACGATTGCGCATGGTGGACATCGGTCGGGATGGATAACATCGAGTGGTTGTTACGGGAAGTGAAACGAGACTACAACATCGACGACGACAGGGTTTGCGCCTGCGGATTTTCCGACGGGGCATCCGGTTCATTTCAATTCTGCATGTCGATTCCGACACCGTTCGCACAATTCTTTCCATGGTCGGGATATATCGCATCCGGTTCGATGAATGGAAATGTTCAACAGATTTTAGCGAATATGCGTAACCGTCCGGTTTACTCCACGTCAGGTGGAAACGACCGGCTATATCCGACGGCGATGATTCTTCCATTGATACAACTGGCGCAACACGCAGGGGCGGATTTACACAACCAATCGTTCGATACATCGGGACATGATGCTGGGTACATGGAACTTGTCTATCCCGAATTCAAACGCAAAGTGGAACAATACCACCGGAAATCATTTCGGACGAAGTTGTATTGGGAAGCGTCTGATTTGCAGTATGGAACCGTCGATTGGTTAAGTATCAGTGAACTCGATTTGGGGAAACCTGCGGCAAGCTGGTATGTGGATTACAACCAGTCGAGTACGGTGGATGCATTTCCGCGTAAATCAGCCGCCGGTGCGGTTTCCGCGCAGTATGCGAACAACACGTTCGAGATTAAAACATCACGGGTCGGACAAATTACGCTTTACCTGCATCCGAAAATGGTTCACTTCGAGCAACCGGTTAAGGTTGTCATCAATGGTAAAACCGCTTTCGACGGTATGGTGCAGAAAGATGCCCGTTGGATGATGGCGAATTTTCTGGAGAAGCGCGATAGAGGTCAGCTTTGGGAAGCGAAATTAGATGTAAAAGTTCCGTGATTAAGAACCAATGTCCTCATTACTTTCAGTCCACAATAAAACACGGCGGATGCCGGAACCGGTATCCACATAATCGGCAGTAACATTAAATACAGGCGTGGTGCGGTTTTGCGATTGCGCTTGATTAAAACTATCCCGCGCGACGTTCCACTCTTCCGGCAACGGCTGTGATGGGAATGACAAATCAGGCGATGCCCCACGAAATGTCATGTTCCCTTCATCGAAGATGGTTCCAATCCCTTTACGGAATTGTAAACGACGGCGGAGAAGCGCCTCCCAACTGGCATGCGGGAATTCTGCTTTCAACTCGGAAAGAGTAGCAAACCGTGCAACTTCAATAAAATCTTCCGCCGGTAATAACAACTCAGCGGCGAGTTGATTGGCGTTCAGTTCTTCTTCGGGAGAAGGTATCGACGTGTCGTCATGATTGAGTAAGAGGTGTGCAAGTTCATGGCAGAACGCCCAATTCTGGCGCTCTTGCGACACCGAGAAGTCGAGAAAAATTGTACGTCCCATTTTATACGGGGCAGTGGAAATCGCGCACCGGTCAACACCGACTTGATACTCCCGGCAACGTTGAGCGACAAATTGTGACGCTTCGGAATCGATAGCGGGCGGTGCATCGCCGGGCAGGATTTTACACGAACGCTTTAAATTTTGTAAATCGAATTGGTGTATGTTATCCGGCAAGTACACGATGAGAGAATTCTTCAGCTACAGGAATTATCAGCGAGGAGCGCGTGGTATGCAGGGAGTGGCGAACGCCGGGAATTATCTGCGGTTCACCCATTATCAATTCATCGGCAAGTTGTTCGACTTCTTCCGCAGCAACCAAATCATCCTGATCACCTACTGAAACCAAAACCGGCAACCGAATTTCGTCGATATCGTCAAGGGAGAGTCCAAACTCGACGATATCCTCGAAGAGTTGTGAATTTCGCTTTGCCAATTCCAACCAGCGATTACCGAACAACTTTTCCAGCGCTTCTTTACGGGCCAGTGCAATTACTTTGGAATCGAAGGAACTACGGAAAGTGTTAATTTCGTCGTCGCTCCAAAAGAATTTGGTAGCATGCATCCATATTGCCCAGCAACGGCTTGGGGATTGCCGCTCCAACTCGAGTGCGACATAACCGCCGAGACTATAACCCCAAATCAAGACCGGTTCGTCCGTAATCGTATCGAGCTTCGTCAATATATAATCGACGAGAGATTGCAAAGTCATTGTATCCGGCAGGGATTCCGTATTGCCATGACCGGGCCAATCGATTCCCACCGGTTCGAAACCGGCTTCAACGATGGCTTCAAAGTGAGGTTCCCAATCTTCCGCTATGGTGCTAAACATTCCGGGAAGCAAAATTACGCGGATTTTACCGCCGCGCGACCCTGTAGCCATTGGTTCTTTCATCCTCCTAATCCGTTGTTCGGGAAAATACAAACTTCCAGCAGAAATGCCAAAAAGCGAAGACTAAAAATGAAGATACAGAGGTATAGTAAAATATGTTATTCCGCGTGTAAAATTTTACGCAGTGTCGGTTCAAGCAACGGGGATTGGTATTGGAAACCGTTATCAATCAGTACTTCGGGTAACATTCTCGTACTGTAGAACAATAATGAGCCAGCCATTTCGCCGAGGATTATTTTCAGCATAAACTCTGGAACCGGGAAAATACAGGGACGAGACAAAGTCCGGGCAAGAGTCGTCATAAAATCACGATTGGAAAGCGGTTGCGGCGAAACGATATTGACCGGGCCGATAATATTTTCATTTTCAATTAAAAATTGAATTGCCTGAAGTGTATCCTCGATTGCGATCCAGCTCATGTACTGCCGACCGTTTCCATACCAACCACCCAATCCATACCGGAATGGGGTTATCATTTGAGGTAACGCACCTCCCGCCGAACTTAACACAATACCCATGCGCAAAGTGACGACACGACTACCATATTGAGCGGCTTGTTCGGCAATTCCTTCCCACTGTTTGCAAACGTCCGCAAGAAATCCCGAACCGTGAGAAGATGATTCAACTAATAATTCATCACTTCGATTTCCGTAAAAACCACTCCCTGAAGCACACAAGAGCACACGTGGAGGGGATTTCAGAGTGCGGAAGGCAGATATCAACTTCGCGGTAAGTACAGTCCTACTTTCAAGCAATTCACGTTTTCTTGCCGGTGTCCAACGCCCCTCAGAGATGTTGGCTCCGGCAAGATGAATAACCGCTTCAAGGTTTTCCGGGAGGGTTTCCAGTTGGTTTCTTGCGAGGCGAATGACTCGGAAACCACAGGTTTCGAGATACGGAATCAGAGCGTTTCCTATCAAACCGTGTGACCCGGTTATTGCTACCAGTTTCAAATTATTTTTCGTTTTCCATTCCTGACTTTGTTGACTTAGTATACGACGTACTTCCCTTACAGATAAGTAACTTCCCGTGTATTTATACCCATCTCAAAAGTAAGCGCTCCTGATGGCCACGTTGAGTAATCTAAGGTATAAAAAAAACGGGGTCGATTGCTCGACCCCGTTTTCAACTCTATTGAAGTAGCTTTACTTCGCAAGCACCATCTTACGCATTGCGGTGAAGCCATTTGCTTCCATGTTCAGGAAATAAATTCCTGACGGCATGTTGTTGGCTTTCCACGTAATGTTGTAAGTACCGGCTGCTCTTGTCTCGCCATTCACCAAAGTCGCAATCGTACGACCCATCACATCTGTGACGGAAATCTTGACTTTGCCTTCTGCCTTCATCGTATAGCTGATGCGGGTTTCGGGGTTGAACGGGTTCGGGAAGTTAGCCAAGGAATAATCTGCGATTACTGCAGCGTGCGGCGTCGCTTGAATGGTGGCGCGATTTGTCGCGATACCGTCCATCGATACGTCGGCGATGCGATATTCGTAGGTTTCGCCATTGATTAAGTTGTAGTTGTCAGCATAACGGTAGTTCAACGGCTGTGAACTGGTTCCATTCGGTGCAAGACTATTGACGTTATGGATTACTGTCCAGTCGGTGTTTTCCGTGACATTACGACGTTCGATGCGATAGTATGCATTCGATACTTCCGCTTCGACGTGCCAGTTCAGTGCAACCGAACGGTCGCCAGCTGCGGCGTTGAAACGCAACGCGTTGACTGGTGTCGGTTGTTGTTGAGTGATTTCCCATTCGGAAAATCCACCGATATCGAACACAACACCTTGGTACACATTTGGTGAACCGGCTTGGAACAATGTTACGTGGACTACATAGTATGACCATGTATGGGAAATGGTGTTATATGCATAGGCATATAGCGGTACAGCGGTCGGGTCTACAATACCAGCCGGTAAATCATTGCTGGTGAAGTAGAAATAAACGGTACAAGTCCAACCAACACCACCGGTAGCGGTAATATCCCAATAACGGTGAATGGTCAGGTTGTTGTCCCACGGTTGATCGCCACCAAAACCGGGAATGTTGCCAGGCATCGTGATATAACGAGTGTCTTGAACGATACAGTCAAGGTTCGACGGGTTGGTACCGGGGGTACCGAAGTCCAATACTAACGGCGGTAAGCCATTCGTACCCGGATCGTTCGGGAACGTAGCGTGGTAGCCAGTTCCTGGGCCATTCGGATTGTTTACGTTATTGTGGTATGGGTTAGCAGTACCGCTTAACGTCAACGAGAATGGATTTGCACCAGCCGCATTATGGCTGAATGAGAAGGTTCCAGACGCCGGTCCAATTGAAAGCGGCGAGAACGATACCGTTACGGAAACGTTACCACCGGGAGCCACCGGGCTTGCCGGGGTCGTGGTTTGGAATGCACCGGTAGCAGAGAAACCGCTAAGCGTTAACGGTGCAGTACCAGAGTTGGTAATCGTTAATAAGACATTCGACGTGTGGCCTACCGGGGTGCTTGCAAAGTTAAGCGTGCCACCGGAAACATAGGTGTTTACGCCATCATCCACGGTTAAACCCGGGACTGCTGCGGGAACGCCAACACCAGTCAAGTTCGCGCTGTACGGGCTACCAGCGGCATTATGCGTGAACGAGAAAGTACCAGTAATGGTACCGGTCGTCGACGGTGTAAATACCACAGTAACGTTCACGCCAGTTAACGGGGTGATGTTCGGATAGCTTGTCGCACCTTGAACGGCATAGTCGCCGGTCGCTGCCAACGCGCTAACACTTAAATTTGCAGTACCAGTGTTCTGAATATGGAACGTGATAGTGCTTGTATTCGGTAAGGTAACCGAACCGAAGTCCACAGGATCCGGAACCGAGTTGCCAGCGATTGTGACGGCGACGTTCGGAACTGGAACCGGGCTGCCAACGCCGGTTAATGCGGCGCTGTATGAGCCACCAGCGGCATCGTGCGCAAAGGTGAAGTTACCATTACGGGTACCGGTCGTAGACGGTGCAAAGCGTACGGTTACGTCTTGCGAGCTACTTGCGTTAATTGTATAGGAAGTCAATCCCTGAACAGCATAGTCGCCGGAACCAGCCAGTGCAGACACGTGTAACGGGGCATTGCCAGTATTCGCAAGGTGGAATACCACATCGCCATGGCTACCCAATACAAGTGAACCGTAGTCAACCGGGTTCGGAACCGGGTTGCCACCGATTGTTACCGCTAATGCGGGAGCAGGTACGGGATCGCCGGTTCCACTCAACACCAATGTGTAAGGACTGCCTGCCGCATTGGAGGTGAATGAGAACGTGCCGGGACGGGCACCGGTAGCAGTCGGGGTAAAGTGGATCGCAAAGGAAGCACTGTCGCCCGCATGAATCGGTGTAGTCGCAGAAGTTGTGCCGTAATCGCCAGTTGTCGCGAAGTTACCAACGGTAAGGTCAGCAGTACCAGTATTGATTACCCAAAGGGTATTCTGAACCGGGGTGCCAATTACGCTATGACCGAAGGGAAGCGTTGCGCCGCTTGCAATCACGTTGCCAGCCATCTTAACGGTGACTGCCGGTGCGCCACCTGAACCTGCTTGTTGCCAAACTGGTGAACCGGTAAATTGGGTGGTAATAAAGCCACCATTTTGTGCTGTTGCGCCGTCAATAACCGCAAACGGGCCAGCATCCGCATAAAGCGAACCACCGGGGAACGGCGTTGGTAAAAAGCGGTCAACCGACCACCATACACGAATGTAGATGTTTGAACCGGTCAAAACCTGCAATCCGGTAGCACCACCTACTGTCGCAGTAATACCTGCAACTTCGTAATACTCGCCAGCGGGATATCCACCATCACCGATGGCAGAGGATCCGATAATTCGGTCATCACCGGTAACACCACCAAGGTTTCCAGCAGACACATCCACTGGATCTAAGGTATGGTTAGCACCCGGATCAATGAACTGAACCAACATGCCCAATGGAACCGGATTACCACCATTTGTAAAGTAATAATCTGTTCCGTCCTGACTAAACGACGATACGTCTACGCCGTATGGCTGTGCAAAGGCAAACGATGCCAACAGCAACAGTAGAAAACCGAGACTGAATGACAGTCTTTTCATTTCTCCTCCAAATAAAAATCTGATGCTATAGAACAATTAGAGTAATACAAGTTATTCACAGTAATGCAGACGATGCATTCCGTGTTACATAAAAACTCTTATTTCGCCGCCGGTGCGTTTTTCGCTTTTACCGGAGCCGACGTTGGTGCTGACGCGCCTTTCGTATTCACAGTCGTCGTTGCTGTAACCGACGGTGTGGCTACCACTGGCTTCGCAGTTGTGACAACACGGCTTGTGGAAGCAGATGACGGTGCAGATGCGACCGATTTTCCACCATTAGACGGATGATATACATCGCTGCTGCTCGAATTCGCAGGTACGGGATAATCCGGCCACAAGAAATTTGAACGCGGTTGCACGCCAGAGCCAGTCGGGCTTCTACGCAGAATGATATATCCTTTACCCGGATCCAATGTAGTTAGCGCAGGAATACTGGACGAATTAAACGTATAGTCATTTTTCACATACGCAGTGATGAAACTACTGGCCGGATATGGTTGTAAGTAGCTAATATTATCGGCAGTTCCAGCCGCGAATAACGGCGAGTTACCGCGTTGTAGACGCGAGCCGCCCGCGACTGCAAGAAGTGTACTGTTAAGAGGCACTGAAGCGGCAAATACGGAACCGACCATGTTGTACCCGAATTTAATCGAGTCCATGTTCCAGTTTGTCGTGCGGACATCTCCGGCAACTACCACGGTATAGGAGGTTTGCGGCGAAGAGGTCTTAAGAAGAATATAGTATCCTTTACGCGATTCCAAAGTCGTTAACGGCGGAATAGCAGTACTGGACCATGTATTACCCGAATTGTCTTTCGTGGCGGCTTTGTATCCACCATCGACATTGCTTAACCACTCGATAACCGTTCTGTTACCCACTAACGGTGCGGAAGGCAATTGATTTGCCAACGTGGCCGTTAAGGTTGCAGTAGCCGGTATGGTGGGAAAACTCACTAAATTGTAAGTATTTGTCGCACCACGATTCACCGTAATTGAAAAGAAACCAACGGGATTTGATGGACCCGATTCCAATGCAAATGCGGACCCCGCAACAAGGATCGCCAGCATTAATGCAAGCGCCTTTACCTTCATAATACCTCCTATTTGTGTTAAAGCTTTTACGTCTCTGCACTACACGAAGTTAGGATACGATACTGAGGCAACTTCTTGAATGCAAGTGAACAACCTACTTAAATGAAAAAAACCGTGCTCCAGCTTTCAATTCAATTGGGGTAAAATCTGTTTGATTATAGTGTGTATCTACCAACTTAATCGCAATATCAATATTCTCATGGCAAATTTAGATTATATGAAGGGCGGTTTTATGTTGATTCAGCTCCAAGAGATGGGTTAACAACCATCTAAGCTAAGAGATTTCCTCCCCTCCGAGCAACTCGGAGGGGAGGTTTCTCCAAATAAACTACTTTTTCAGACTACCGGGTCTCAAATCGGTAGTTATACCTTTTTTGTCAGAACTGTTGGTTTTCGATTTATCGAATGAAACACCCCTACCGTTTGGTCTTGATGTAGTAGTCAGCGTATTTCCTACTGCACCGCTTCGCATTTGCGATCCGCTGGACAAAGATACGACGGCAGTACTGGAAGAAGAAACCGAGTTGAATGCGGTTACACGATAATAGTAGTGATTCGTGACACTAACATCGAGATAGGAGGTTATGTCGGGATCGTTTATTGTCGAAATTAATCGAAGTGCCGTCGGCTCAAAGAGGCCGCTTGAATTTAGACGGTAAACATTGTATCCCGATACAGTTCCAGTCGGTCTAACCCACGAAATGTGGGCTGTATTGTCCAAAGTGGTATAGGAAATCGTGATTGCGGGCACACCTGCCGGGAGGTAAGCTACACCATTCACCGCGATTGTATCGGAATAACCATTGAATGCATTCGACGAAATGACAACATTCCCTGAAAATGCCCCATCAATGGTGGGATTCCAATTCAGCACTAATGCGACCGAATCTCCGGGATTTAAGGCTTGGGCAGTAAAGCTTGGAGTAATTCCCGAAGAAGTTGCGACATTCGAAATATTCAACACCACTTGACCGACACTCCGAACATACACAGTCGCGGAACTATTGCCACCAACAAGCACATAGCCGTAATTAACCAAACTACCGCTAAGCGAAATCGCCGCCGGAGGTGTATAAGCGATTGCCATATTGTTCGTCGGTAACGTTGCCGAAGAACCGTAAGCAAGATAAATCGAACCGTCCGTATTCTGAATACCGATGGCACGACCGCTCCACGAATTGGAAATATCGCGGTATTGAAGTACGATTTTACCATTCGGATACAGGATTATTTGCGCCGAAACACGATTCGCACCGGTTGAGTAATTACCCAAACTATCATAGGTAATAACGAACATCCGGGGTGAAGTAAACGCTTCGTAGCGCACGCGGGAATTGGTTGCATTGCTGTACGGTGCGGTAATCATATCACCCGGCCATACATAAATTCCGCGCGCTCCGTTCAACCACACGGGAGAGGTCGAAGGCACACTTCCTACCTGATCAAACACGACATCGCCATTGGTTCCGACAAACAGCGAAGTATATGTTGAATCGTAGATTGTGAACGGGAATGGTAATGGGATTATACCCGAAGCATTATCATCGCCAGTCGGGAAATCGGTACTCGTCATCTGATATGCAGCATCGGTATGATTAATCCAATTGAAGACCGGGCCGCCTTCAGCTACGCTGGTCTTGAAGGAATAACCAAAAGCATCGGGGCCACCGACTTGTGGCGGGAGAACCGACGGGCCATTCATAGTCACCGTTTTTGCTGAGTCATTCACAAGTGCTGAATTGTGGTAATACGCAACGAGATAATAAGTCGGCATACCGATTGTCGATAACACTATCGAACCGGTATAGTGCTCTGTACCGGGCACTGAACCACTCGCGTAAACCAACGGGTAGCTTGTTCCGTTGACGACTGCGTCGACATTATCTATTGTCAAATCCGATAAGTAGGTTACGAAGTCACCAGCAAACGTGAAGGTACTTCCCGCCGTTGCGGAAGTTGGTGTAAACGACGGATTTTGTACAACCGCAGCAAACACGTTTCCAGTAACGGGTAATTTATTTCCACCGGTCGCGTTGGATGTAAATACCAAGGTGTCGGCAAACGCACCAGACAGTGTCGGCGACCATGTTACCGTCAATGGAACAGAGTCACCCACTGCGATGTTATTACTTACCCAGCTTGGCGTGACGGTTGCAGCAGTTACATTCGTAATATGCATGGAAGACAAGCCGGTATTTTTCACGTAAACTGTCGAAGACACATTTCCTACACCCGCTGCTTGATTTCCGAACGATACTGTGGTAGGATTGAAAGAGATTAACGGGGTATTGGCGTTGTACATCGCAATATTGCTCACAAATATGTCAGGACCGTACATATTATGTCCGATCCATGCGAACTGAATTTGCGATTGTCCTAACGCGCCAGCCGGAAGCAGGATGTGAGCATGACCGTAATTCGAAGATGCAGGGTTCGAATCGCCTGCACCCGTACCCGCCGGTAAGGAATCCGAACCGGTACCATGTCCCCAGCGAAGCCAGAGTTGGTTCCAAGTTGTCCCTAAATCGGTAGTGTACGCCACTTCCAACGAGTCGTTATAATTGGAATCGTATAAATAAGACCAATCGAAGTCAACCGCCGCGTTGGTCATCCCAACGGTTGTAAAAACCGGTGACACGAGATAATCCAATTGAGGATGACTACTATAACCCCAGAAATTTATCCGTGCCCATTGCGGTGAATACCAAACCCAAGTGTATCCATTGTCCGGGTTGATAATTTGCCATTCCGCCGGTGGCCAAGGTGTTGCACTTGAGAATCCCTGCGTGTATGAAAACTGATGTACTGCTAATGCACTTCCAGTTACCGGGATGATGTAAGGAGTGTTATCGCCATTGTGTGTCAACGTCAATGAGTCGGTATAATCACCGCCAACAGCGGGCGTCCAATTTACTGTAATTGAAGTAGAATCACCGGGTCTAATCGAAAGTGGTATATTCATATTCGTCGATAGCGTAGCCGGATGATTGGTTGCGACACCGGTGATGTTCATCAAGTTGGAACCGATATTGCGAACCGTGAAAGTAAGCGGATTCACCGAACCGACGACATGAGTTCCATAAGAAATACCGTTGATATTCGACGTTGCTCCCGGTAGTGTCACACCCATGTGCGGAACACCGAGATTGACAAAGGTGATGTTGTCCAAACCGATATAAGACGAATTGGAACTGGTTGCAGCACCTTTCACGGCGACCCAACCGAACAAAACCGCCGGTTGTCCCAACGCCGCTGCGGGAACTGAAGCTATACCATTCGCCCATCCAGTGGCTACCGGAGTACTGTAATAAGTCCCAGTTGCCGTCGTTCGTAAATCAGTTCCGGTAGGACCACCGGTTCCGTTCGCCGCACGCCACCAGATTGGTGTATATGTGTTACCAAAGTCGAGCGAATACACGACATACATGGTATCGGATTCGGTATAAGTGCTATTCATCCACCAATCGAATGTGATGTTTGCTAACGGTACACCCATTGTGTTTACCAAAGGAGTCCAAAGAACAGACTTCGCACCAAGAACGTTCGACGAATAGTACAAATTGGTATATGCAGCGCCATTAGAGCCACCATTTCCGGTAGCTGTGTATACCCAAGGATAGGTCGAACCGTTGCTATTAACGACTGTCCAATCGGTTGGGATACTGGTTGTAAACGGTTGTGTAATGGTTGTTACCGGAACCTGAGCGGTTCCATTGACAGGCAACAAACCCGGATTGTTCGTACCATCGCAAGTAAAGATTACAGTATCCGCCAACGATCCGGTCATAAGAGGAAGCCATGTTAAAGTAATTGCTGCGGAATCACCAGAAGCTATCGTATGCGTCGTCCAGCTTGGCGTAATATTCGCACCATGTGCGGTTGTAACACCGGAGACACTTAGTGTTCCCACACCTGAATTTTTCACGTAACTAATATAGCTTGCAGGCCTGTTTACCGGTCGTAATCCGTAGATCGCCGGCACAGTATTGAAAGCAATTCGCGGTAGAGTAACAGCAGAGATACTCACGTTATTGATATAGCAGTTCATTCCGTACGCGCTGATTCCGATGAATGCGATTTGGACATTCGATTGTCCGAGCGCGGCACCGGGAAATGCAATAGTGCGGGTGTCAGGTATGGTCGGCGGGACTTGCGTATTCCCATTGCCACCATTCAATGCATTGATACCGGTTCCGGTACCCCATGCTTTCCAGAAAACCGTGTAATTGATGCCATCGGTGGTATAAGCGACTTCCAATGTATCGTGGAATGTTGTGTTGCCATTATAACCGAGATTAAATGAAATCTCTCCTACCGATACACCAACAGTGGAAATAGGTGGAGTAATAAGTTTGTCAATTTGATTATTTGGCGCATTCCACCAATTCCATTCAACCCATGCCGGAGTACCAGCTACTTGTATTATCGGATATGATGTTCCGGTCGTGCTGACTGTCCAGTCCAACGGCGGGAATGTACCAGAAAAATTCTGGAACAATGGCAGGGAAGACGGATTGTTCGTGGTTACCGATACCGAACCGGAATAAACTGTTGGAATATTTTTAACATTCCGCGCTTTGAGTTCAAATACATAATTTGTATTTGGTACTAAACTGTTAATCGTTGTGGTTGTACCGAATTGAGAAGAAGTTCCCCAAAGCGGCGCAGAGTTTAGCGTTCCATTTGCCTGAACGTAACGGTTACTATTTGCATCGTATAGAGCGAATTGCGTACCGGATGGATTGGCACCGAAGTTCAGACTAAGTGTGATTGACAAAATGCTATGAGAAACCAGAGCGGGCATTCCCGGGATATTCGCCAAGGTGTAGCCATCCGCTGCAGTATAACCTACTGATGCGATTCCGTTGTTCACCGCTTTTATTTGGTAATAGTGGTGAGTGTTATACGCTAAGCTGGAATGGGTATACTGGAGAATTCCTGTTGCTACGGAATCAAGGAAATTATAGGTAACACCATCAGTCGAATGGAGGATATAAAATCCGGTTTCCGCTCCCGCGGAATTGCTTGTCCAATGGACAGTTAACGAAGTTACTGAAGCATCTAATACCGAGTCGATGACACCGGCAGAAGGGGCAACGGGAGCAGCACCCGAAGCTGTTGTAAACGACCAGATTGGCCCCGCGTTGGTGCTTGATGCATCGTGTGCGATGACTTGCCAAAAGTATTGCTGATTGGGCAAGAGATTCGAAGGCGATGTGTAGGATGTACTCGTTTGTGCCGGGGAAACTACCGTAACCGGTGGTGTCGAAGTATTCAACAGGACATCGTAATTGAGGGCACCACCTGCTGCCGACCACGACAGCACGGCATTATTCGGTACACTTACGGCACCATTAATGGGATTTGGCATACTCACCGCACCTACGCCAACATTAAATTGAATATTCGGGCGATTGGAAGTGACGATGTAATTACCGGTCGGTATTGAGGAGTCTTGTTGCAAGTACCCGAATTGATTTGTAGCCGTGGTATACGTAACAGCTGGTACGGTAGAAGTACCAGTTCCACTACTACCGTAGTTGTCTTCCACAATCACAATAAGATTACTCGTGCCATCATAGTTAAAGGGTGTGGACAAAGTAAAAGTATACCACGCATTCGTGGGATTGTTCGCCGCACGGGTTCCGGTCCAAACCATGGTTGCACCGGTAATCATCGACGCATGCGATATACTGGATATGGTCGTGGTTGTTGAAGGGACCATTTTCAAGTAAATCACCATCGGTATCGCGGCTGCAGATACCGAAGTGGGATACCAAGCAATTGTAGAAATCGCACCGCCTTGACCGATTTCCGCAGCAGTGTAAAGTGCAGCGGATCGTTCGTAGCCGTAATAATTTGCCATTGGATACCGTTGGGTGGAGGCGCCGGTACCAATGGTTATCAGGGAATTTAATTCGTCGATCGAACTTGGCTCACGAATCACACGTACCGGGCCGGTAGGGTGATCATTATCGTATTGCCATTGTTGCTGATCAATTCTCTTCTGTTCGAGCAGTTTTTGGGTATTGATTTGTTGGGTGGTGAGAACCGGTATGTCTTTTGCAAACGCGGTTCCAATCAGCAAACCGAGCATCAACAGAGACAGTAACGGCAACAGCCATTTACTCAAATTCATAGGAACTCTCCTTACTTCTCAGCGGGGATGGGTATTCCAGATTCAATTAATGTTCTGGGCGGTAAAACGAGTGACTGTAAATCAAATACTCACAGGGGTTTCCAGGAGGAATTTCAATCACGTCAGGGTCGTCAGTTCTAAGCAACGATAGATCGAAACTTTGAAGTAGATAGAAGTTAGGTACGAAGTTAATTAATCTACAAATTTGAAGCTTTTTTATACAAAAAACATCAATAAATTTTTAATTTATTGATGTTTTTCTGTAAGTAATTGTTTTTGCGGATGTCGTGTAAAAATCACTTAAAAGGGGAGGTCATCCTCGATTTCAGGAGGTGGCGCATCGCTTTGATGCGCTTGTTGTGGCGGTTTTCCACCTCGTGTAGCACTCCCGGAGGAAGCATCACCACGCGGCCCAGTGGGTCCTGACGAGGTACGGGAACCATACACTTTATTGTAATCACCTTCAGAATGGGAAGAATCGTCATCACGGGGACGACCACCTAAAAGCGTCATTTCGTTACCCAGAATCTCAAATACCCTTCGTTTAATATTCTCTTTGTCGGTGTATTCACGTGAGCGTATTGAACCCTCTATGTAAACTTGTCCACCCTTTTTCAAGTATTGATGCGCAAGCTCGCCGAGCTTCTGATACATAACGATATTATGCCATTCCGTGCGTTCAACTTTTTGACCGTCGCGATCAGTATAGCTTTCATCGGTTGCAATGGAGAACGTACAGACAGCGGCGCCATTTGGTGTGTACCGGAGTTCGGGGTCCCGCCCCAACCGACCAAGTAAAATGACTTTATTAACCGACCCTGCCATTTCAAACCTTCTTTCTTTTTGAGTAGTAAACTGAATTTGTTCGATTCCATCGAATCAGGTGATTTTTACGCTACGTTTGTTCCAGTAATGTTCCCATAATAAAAAAAATGTCCCACCAATAATCCCACCAATAGAATCCGCGACCCAGTCCCATACATCCATAGTTCGACCGGGTACAAAGTGTTGATGAATTTCATCGATTCCACCAAATAGCATTACCACCATCATCATCACACCAAACCGGAAATCCACTTTGCGAACCAACGAAGAAATTATCGACCACCCGAGTGGAGCATAGAAACATACATGAACTACCTTATCGTATGACAATACATCCCAATGAGGCATCGCCTTACCGGGTATTGCGGAAAGTATGGTTAAAAGAGCCATCCATGCGAACGATACCCACAACCAACCCCAAATTATATCAGAATTTCTTTTTTCGGAACCCATTTTTTCCTGTAAAAAACTTAGCGTAACTCGGCAAACGCGCCAGCAAGACCGGTTAATAAACAATCCGCATGGAATGCGTTTACAACACCCCCTTGCTCAATCCACCGGTCGGCGATTCTGCCATGTATCCAAGCAGCGGCTACCGCGGCACCAAAAGCATCGACAGCATTTGCCGCCTGCATTCCGGCAAGTATCGCGGCGATGATACCGGTCAAAACATCGCCACTACCCCCAGTCGCGAGTGAAGCGTTTCCGGTGGGATTGATACATATTTTACCATCCGGAGCGACAATTACTGTCGGAGCACCCTTAAGGAGTAATACGACATTATACTTTTTAGCAAATTCAGAAGTGATTTCAAGACGGTTCCGCTTTATCTCTTCCGGTTCGACACCTGACAACTTTGCAAATTCACCGAGGTGTGGTGTCAGAATCCTGAGACCACTCGCATGAGGTAGTCGCTTGTTCGCGGTCGCAATTTCCGATAGCGCAAACAGCGCATCAGCGTCCACGACCATTGGCAAAGCAACATTTTCCCAGACAAGATGTACGATTGCAGAAACGGATTCTGCCCGGCCAAGACCAGGACCGATTGCCCATGCATCGGCCCAACCACTCCATTCGGGTAGGGCTCGGGCAGATTGCTCGGATAATTTGCCATCTTTGTCAGGCAAGGGAACTGTCATCGCTTCCATCAACTTAGACGCAACGGTCTCTTCGGCAGTTTCCGGGGTTCCGGTCACGACTAACCCGGCACCGGAACGGACGGCGGCATTTGCGCAAAGAGCGGCGGCACCGGTTAAACCGATGGAACCGGCAAGAATGAATAATTTGCCGCGCTTCCCTTTATGGGCGTCACTCGAAATTATGGGAAGAAATTTTTTTACATCAATTGGTGATGAGGAAAAGGCAGTTGCCTCTTTCTGCAATAACTCTTCAGGTAAACCGATATCGTGGACGATTAATTTTCCGCATAAGGAACGACCGGGCTCAAACATGTGTCCGAGTTTAGGGGCAGCGAAGGTGACGGTAGTATCGGCACCCGCACAGGAACCCGCGATTTCACCGGTATCACCGGAGAGACCACTGGGGATATCTACAGCAAGGAGAGACACACGTTCAGACCGCATGCGCTTCAACAATTCAACGCCACGAAGTGAGTCACCACGCACCGGGCCGGTCAGCCCGGTTCCATATAAAGCATCAATTGCGATGTCGAACCGGATATAGGAAAGGGTTTCGATTTCGACTTCGGAAAGGGTCTCGATTTTACCACTGTCATGCAACCCTTTCGCGGTTCGTAAGTGCTCCAACGGGCGAAGCATGGCGAGGGCATCGCCACCGATTTTCGCACGATCACCGACCAGCCGCAACCAAACTTCCGCACCACGATTTAATAAATGGCGGGCAGCGACAAAACCATCGCCACCGTTATTTCCAGTTCCGCAGAGGACGAAAATTCGTTTACCGGATAGATTCGCGATGGTGCTTGCGGTTAGTATGCGATTCGCTTCGTCTGCGATAGCACGACCAGCGGATTCCATCAAAGCGAGGGACGGGATACCGAACTCTTCGATACCGCGCTTATCGGCGTTGCGCATTGCTGAATTGGAAAGGATAGGTATCATAGTAGGTGTCGTAATGAGTCGGGTTTAGTAGAAATCAGATTCGTTAAACAACTATGGGATTGCTTCGGTTTCAGCAAAATTGCTGAAACCTCGCAATGACTTTATTCCCATAGAATGGCGATAGCGGTAGCGACACCGCCATCGTGACTGATACTTACATCGATTTTTCGTCCCGCCCACGGGCCGTTCAGGATATGCGCTTCAGGAGCACCGTCTTCGGTGTGGCGGATTTCGACATCTTGCCAAGCGAGGCGCCCGGGACCCATGAGACCTTTATGCGTGGCTTTTCCGATGGCTTCTTTTGCAGCATAGAGGCCGGCGATGTGGACGGCAAGGCGGGCTTTTTTGGTACCGGTATCGGATTGAAAACGGGTATTAATTCGCTCCCGCTCGGTAGGAGTGAAGATTCTGTCCATCCAATATTGACCCAT
>CAZPUW010000012.1:0-18165 GCA_964589795.1 uncultured bacterium | reverse complement strand
CGAAGAGAATATTACTCAAGGTCTGGCCGCACAAGCCGGACATGATTATTACAACCCCGACCGATTACTCGAAGCGAAGGAAGAAGCTCTCGCTTTGGTGCCGGAGGATTTTGCAAAAGAGCACGATGCGTTACCGCTGTTTACCGAAAACGGTTCGCTGGTTGTTGCGATTGCGGATCCCGACGACATCGCCCTTGAAGACAGTTTAAAACGACTGGCCAATACGAATATTAAAGTCGTAATGGCATCACCGACCGCGATTCACCAAGCAATCGACCAACTTTACGTACGAATTCGCAAAGCCGGTGAAGTTAAAGAGACGATAGGCGAACTTCAATTCTTTGCAGAAGCGGATTCCGACGACGAGTCGATGGTTGACATGACGAAGGCACAGGCGGGCGAAGAAGACGCCCCTATCGTCAAATTAGTCAACATGATTATCGCCGAAGCAATGAAAGAACGCTCAACTGATATTCACATTGAAGTGCAAGCAGAGCGGGTAGCGGTTCGATACCGTATCGACGGTGTTTTGCAAGAAGTCATGAGCCCGCCGAAAGCATCGCATGCCGGTATTATCTCCCGTATTAAAATTATTTCCAAACTGAATATCGCTGAACGGCGTTTACCACAAGACGGACGTTTCTCTATTAAGTCCGCAGATAAAGACGTTGACGTTCGTGTCAGTATTCTTCCGACAGTCAACGGTGAAAAAGTCGTATTGCGCTTGCTCGATAAATCGAGTTTCTCGATGGACTTAACTTCACTCGGATTTGAAGATCACGAGTTGAAGATTTTCCGCAGAACGATTAAGCAACCGTACGGCATGGTAATCGTTTCGGGTCCGACCGGTTCCGGTAAATCGACGACGTTGTACGCATCGCTGAAAGACATTCTTTCACCGGACGACAATATCACGACGGTTGAAGACCCTGTGGAATACCACTTAAACGGCATCAACCAAGTTCAAATCAAAGAGAAAATCGGTCTGACTTTTGCCGCGACATTACGTTCAATTTTACGGCAAGACCCTGACAAATTATTAATCGGTGAAATTCGAGATGAAGAAACCGCCGATATCGCCGTTAAGTTTTCACTTACCGGTCACATTGTATTCTCGACATTACACGCAAACGACGCACCGGCTACCATTACCCGATTAATCGATATCGGTATTCCGCCGTTCCTTGTCGGATCTTCGTTACTATTGGTAATGGCGCAACGTCTTGTCCGTCGAATTTGCCCGCATTGCAAGACGGCCTATCTACCCGACGAATATGAACTTGAAATGCTCAACCCGACCGAAGACGAAAAGAAATATTTCGAAGGAAAACAAATTTATCGCGGTAAAGGTTGTGTTCACTGCCGCAATACCGGTTACTTTGGACGAATTGGTATTTTCGAGTTGATGCGTATTACAACGGGTATCCGTCAGATGATTTTTGACAACCAGAATCAAGAAGCAATCCGGCAATCCGCACTCGCCGAGGGAATGTACTCGTTGCGGTTATCCGGTATTAGAAAGGTTGTGGCTGGTGTAACGACCATCCATGAACTATTGCGCGTTACGACGCAGGAATAATCGGTTTCGCTTTTCGCCGAAAACGGCATCACGATTTAATCATTGGCGATTGTAAGAAGGTTGAGGAGCTGGCATGCCCAGATACGCCTATATCATTACCGATCAGGACGGCACTCGCAGAGAAGACGTAATACGTGCTCCCTCGCAGAATGCAGCGTTAACCGCGCTAACTAAGCGAGGCGCGAAAGTCGTCAGTCTGAAAGAAATCAGGTCACTCGAAATCGAGCGACTGACGGTAGCCGAACAAATACAATTACAACTTTTCAAATGGCGTACACGGGTACCGCTAAAAGTTGTAGTGTTCTTTACGCGTCAGCTTTCGACGATGTTCTCCGCCGGTCTAACGATTGAACGTTCGATTTCGAACCTTATGGTCGAAGAAAAAAATCCGCGGTTCCGCAGAGTACTTGCCGACATCGCTAACGACCTGAAAAAAGGTATGTCGTTGTCCGATGCCCTTGCCCAGCACCCCGGTGTTTTCGATGGGTTGTTTGTTGCGACGGTAAAAGCCGGTGAAATTTCCGGCTCGTTGCACATCGCGTTGGAACAACTCTCCGACTTCCTTGAAGCTACGGAAGAAACCCGGCGTAAAGTCGTATCGGCGTTGACATATCCTATTCTCGCCATCGTTTTCATGCTTATCATCGTCACGATCTTAATTGTTTTCGTAATTCCGCAGTTCGCCGAAGTTTACGCAAAGTTCGGTGCCGGCTTGCCTGCGCCTACCCGTTTGCTCGTGAATTTCGCACAGTTGATTTCACAAAATTTCATTCCGGTCTTCGGAATGGTGTTGATTATCGTTGTAGCCGGTTGGTTGGTTTCGAAAACTGAACGCGGTGCGTATGCTTTTGACTCGATAAAACTGAAAATACCGGTGTTCGGCGCATTGATTGAATACTCAACGATGAACCGTTTCGCCCGTACCTTCGGTATTTTGATGGGTTCCGGAGTACCGGTATTGGAATCATTCAATCAAGTACAACGTGTTGTCGAAAATGAAGTCATCGGACGCGGTATCGTTCAGATTAAGCGAATGGTAAAAGACGGATTTGCAATTTCGATTGCACTAAAGAAATCCGGTGTTTTCCCATCCACATTGGTGCAGTTGGTACAGACCGGCGAAGAAACCGGTGAAATGGACAAACTGCTCGAAAAGGCCGCTTACTTCTACGAAAAGCAAGTGGATGCGATGGTCGAACGTATGACGTCGTTAATCGAACCAATGATTATTATCATGCTTGGTTCGGTGGTTGCCGGTATTCTGGTTGCAGTTTACTTACCCGTATTCAAGCTTGGTCGTGCAATCGGAAGAATGTAGTATTTGGTGTTTTGGATTTAGGGGCGTATCGGATACGCCCCTTTTTTCTTATCTTTCCTATGGAATTTGCGACCTGAATCAAAATGAGTAATGCATTCGAAATCTATCGTCAACTCCCACTGGCATTTTATCTCGGATGCACGGCACTGCTTGGTGTCATATTCGGCAGCTTTGCGAATGTGCTGATTTGGCGGTTACCGCGTAAAGAATCGATAATGAAACCGGACAGCCATTGCCCGCACTGCAATAAGCCAATCCATTGGTATGACAATATTCCGCTGCTCTCCTATTTGATTCTTCGTGGAAAGTGCCGCAGTTGCCATAAACACATATCGTTCCGCTATCCGTTGGTTGAATTAATCGTTGCCCTCGTTTCGATATGGGGTGTCGCTGTTTGGCAAGGGGATCCGACCCGACAAATTCTCGCCATCGTTTTGTCGCCAATTTTAATCGCACTTGCCCTTATTGATATTGAGTCGATGGAGCTTCCCGATTCATTGATAACTGTGATCGGTGTATGCGGTGTAGTGGCCGTTCCATTCGAAGCAGGTAAGGATTATTTAACCGAAATGGGTGTTCTTCTTGGAACAATCATCGTTCTGGCATTGCTTTGGCGATGGGCGTTCGGAGGTGAAATGACTCCAGAGGAAGAAGCGGAAGCTGAACGTGCAGAACCTACCATCAAAGAAAGATTCCTGTGGGGCGGTGGAAGTTTTGCATTCGGCTTACTCATGCTGTGCGGTGGATTCTTCGCATCATTCCGTATTGAGGGGTGGAATGCGCTGTGGGGGTTGTTAGTCGGTGGCGGCGGTCTATTATGCCTCTGGGGTTTATTCTTGTTTCTACAGGGACGTGAAGCGATTGGGTTGGGAGACGTGAAACTGATGGCGGCACTCGGTATTATCACCGGGCCGGGTCGAATTCTGATTGCTTATGTGATTGGTGCTATCTTGGGAATATTTATTTGGGTCATTCTGCGGTTTGCGAAAAAACAAGGTACCGATCAACCGTTCCCGTTCGGCCCGGCGTTAATTAGCGGTGCGTGGGTGGCGTGGATGCATGGCGAACAGTTCCTGCACTGGTATATGGGTTTGATTTTTTCCGGCAAATAACTTTGATTATTACTAACGGAAAACGCGGCAATCCTGCCGCGTTTTTTAATTTGTTTTTTCCTTCCATCCGGGGATTGTTTCGATCTTTTTCATTTTTTCGTTTAGGTCGTGAACCGTTTCCCGCTTAGATATCCAGTCGATTTGCCACTTTCCCTCTTTCAACATCTTGCGTTTGATTATCAGTCCATCGACACCGAACAAATGTAATGTCCATTTGGAAAGAAAATGAACGATAGGATAATCGAAGCCAGTCGATTCCAATACGACAACACCTTGATAGCCGATTCGACGCATCTTGGGAATCATCGTCAAACCGGCGCCGGAATGCTCCATCGTGATGTCGGAGAATATGGCAAAGAACTTTTGCGGATTTTCTTTGACTTTAGCCAATCCTTCGGTAGCGGAGAATGCGTGTTCTACCGAATAGCCGGCGGATTGAAGTACGGACTCCGTCCAGCGGGCGTAATCGCGGTTGTCATCGACGATAAGAATGGTGTCGGGCATGGTGTATGAATTTACTTGCGAAATACTGAAAAAGAAAACGGGACGGATATTCCGTCCCGTTTGATTCAATGAATTGAATGGATTAGTGCTGCAAACTCGAAGGAGTCTTCTTTGGCAGCACGGTTGTACCAACCTTATCGCCACTTCCACCGGGTGAAACATCGGTGATTTGATTGATAAATGTGATAGCATGGGTTGTGCCGTCAATCGTGCAAACGACCCACCAATCGCCGGTTCCGGTAGTCGGTACGGAAAGTTGCCGCACCAATCCCGATGCGTCATACACATTCACTACCGCTTGGCTACCAGTAATACCCGGCGAACCAGCGTAGCGTTTTACAAAATATTTATAAGTACCGGTAGTCCACTGATAAATGGTAATGGTTTCCGGGCCGGATCCCGAGACAACATCATGGTCGAGCGTCGCATACGGAGCACTTGACGAATCGCCAGTGCCTCCATACCATACTTCACCAGCCGTACTTGTGTAAGGTGTCAGCAAGTGGCTATCAAGATCACTTGGGTTAGCCGCCCACGATAGTACGAAACGCATTCTTCCGGTAGTTAGTTGTTGAGTCAACGAAAAGCTTTGTTGCACGGAATCATTCGAGACAACGCGTTCTATCGTGCGGGTTACGCTGGAGAAACCGGTTTTAGTTGCAATAAGCGCCCGAGTACCGGCGTGGATTGCAAAGGAATAATGACCTGCTGCATTGGTAATGGTGCTCTGCCCGCTCGGTATCGTTGTAACGGTTACACCGGATAACAAATTACCATTCAAAGCGTTCGTGATATCGCCATACGCGCGACCATCCGCCGCATTCGTTGCCGCGAGATAAAAATTCTGGGGAACGGTGTCACCGGCACTTACATAGAGCGTTGCATAAGACGCCTGATAGTTGGTTGCGGTGACGGTAACATTCGTGAACCGCGCAGTTGCACCGGCAATCGTGTATTCGCCATTGTTACTGGACGTGGTGCTGGGACCACCGCTGTCAGTTGAAACGGTAGCGTTCGCAATTGCAACTTGAGTATTTACATCACGCACAAAACCGTGAATCGTACCCACTGTGGTATTCGTTACTGTTATGCTGAGACCGACCGGAAAGATGCCGGTTGCTGTTGTGGTAACACTTACCGGATTCGAAGTGGACGCGCCGGAAGTACCAACTACCGACCAGCTACCCGCACTCAAACCGGTGATGAAAAAAAATCCCCAGCTATTGGAAGTCGCTGTGTTGGTTGTCGTGCCAAGGGTCGCATGAATTGTAGCGTTTGCAACCGGAACATTTGCACTACCGTATGCAACACCACCAATCGTGGCGCCGGAAAGTCCCGTGCGAATAAATCCACTCCATTGGTGTAAATACGAACCACCAACGGAGTCGAATACCATACTCGACGCATCCAAACTTAACACGTTGAAATGTGCCGTGTCGCCGGCATGAACTTGCGAGTTTACCGAAACGCTATCAACGAATACCCGTAACAGAGGAGCGGCATAGATGTAGCGACCGCTTTCGAATACCGACAAACTGTTTTCAATATGAGTGTGGGTAAAATGACCGTCGGCAAGGATAGTTAGCACTTGGCTACTCTGGTCAACTTGGACACCAACCGTTTCATTCGCGAATTGCACGCCTTCTGCAACTTGATGCCACACACCAACAAAATCGGCGGAAGAGCTTGGACTGGTTGGGTTCGTGCTGCTTGCCGGACATCCGATAAGAAACAGCGTTGTTGCGGCAAGTAGCGTTATCCCTATCGCATAGAGCCACATTCGGTTTTTCATTCGGGTTACTCCTTTCAAAAAGTAAGATTGAAATAATTCAAGGTGAGACAAAATTCTTTGGTATGATTAAGTATTTAATAAAGTATTGTTCAAATGTCAATTGGTATATCCGGTAAAAACAAGAAACAAAGAATGGTAGGTTTCAGTATGATATTGTGATACGATTTTTGAACACATTAGGCATTTTTAGAGGGAAATCTGGGACAAACCACTCTTAATTTTCAATTCACCGAAAAACGTCACCAGCCGACAAAATGACAGTAATTGACATAAAAATTGACATAAACCTCTGTCTCATTGGCAGTATCTGAGTCATGTTGCTATTAATGAGGAACTTATCTCTTTCAAATCGCGTTATAATTCCATATCTTAGCACTCTGGCACAACGATTGCTAATCCATTAACAGAAATCAAATGGGATCGGTTGATACTATCAACCGACTAAATCGAAAATCAAAGCGTGAATGAACGCCTACCCAATTAGGAGGATTAGCCATGACATTAGTGCGTTGGATGCCGCGTCGCGATTTAGTGTCGATGCAGCACGAGATCAATAAAATGTTTAATTCGTTTTTCGGCAGTGAAGCCACGGACGAAGTCGAGACCAACTGGACGCCGCGTCTGGACGTGGTCGAGGACAAAGATCATTACACGGTAATGATCGACATCCCCGGCATGCGGAAGGACGACGTGAAAATCACGCTGCGTGAAAACGTTCTGAATGTCCGCGGCGAGCGGACGGAAGAAGTGAAGCGCGACGGCGATACTTATCACATCATCGAGCGCCGGTTCGGCAAATTCAGCCGTTCGCTGACATTGCCGACCAACGTCATCGCGACCAAAATCGAAGCGAAAATGAACGACGGGGTGCTGGTTGTGACATTGCCGAAGGCGGAAGACGCGAAGCCGCGCGAAATCACGATCTCAGCGGAGTAACGTACTACTTGGAGGTTGGACATATTGTCCAACCTCATTTGATGTTCTTTGACAGTGGGTTGTAGTTGCTGGTTTCATTCCGGCAACAGCCGATTGAACGAAGCCGGTTCTATTATGAATTGTGGAGGATTCAGTATGCGGTCGATTACTATTCACTTCAACAAACCACGCGCCGAAAATGACGGTACGGATACGGTAATTCTCTACGATTGTAATGGAAATGTGGATAAATTTTTATCGGCATTCCGGGATTTTTTAGATAATGGAAACCCACGCGGCGTATTAAACATCAGTCATGCCGATCAAGAAGGTAAAGAGACCGAGAAAATTACGATCAATTTTGAAAACATAACTCATTTCACGCTTCGCGAAAAGGATAAAAAGTAATTTTTGTTCGGCAGGACAGATAAAAGAAAACGACAGTTATGGATAAAATCCCTGTCCACCGAAAGATTAACATTAAGAACAATGGCGCACTGAATCGCCTTTAATGATTTTCAAATTTTTGGACGCCGGCGAATAGTCGCCGGAAGAAGTAAGGATAAGTCATCATGCCGACCTACATCTATGAATGTGAATCGAATGCATCGCACCGTTATGAAAAGATGCAGAAGTTCAGCGACACCCCCGACACGGTCTGTCCGATGTGCGGCGGTGCCGTGCATCGTGTGATTACCGGCGGTGTCGGCCTCATTTTCAACGGCAAAGGATTTTACCAGACCGACTACAAAGGGGCGAACGCCTCGATGAACGGCGGCTCACACAAACACGAACACCACGACCACAAAGATTCCGAATCTAAATCAGAATCAAAATCCGACTCCGGTACCGATACCAAAGCCAGTGGTGGCGGTTGTGGTCCCGGATGTTCTTGTCATAACTAAATTTTTTTTATAACACGCGGCAAGATTGCCGCGTCTACGAAAATATCTAACACAAACACTCAGGAGGAGAATACACAATGAAACTTCCCATTCGCCCAATGGACGAGCGCATTCTGGTCAAACCAGTGGAAGAGGGAGAGAAGAAAACCGCAGGTGGTATCATTATCCCCGATACCGTAAAAGAAAAACCGACAATGGCGGAAGTCGTCGCACTCGGTAACGACGTCGAAAAGACCACCGAAATCAAATCCAAATTGAGCGAAGTGCTCAAGGTCGGCGACAAAGTATTGCACAGCAAGTACGGCGGGACCGAAATCGAGTGGGACGGTAACAAATACCTAATCCTGAACCGTTCCGATATCCTCGCCATCATCGGTAAATGAACAAAGTCATTGCGAGGAATACGCCTTTGGCGTATGACAAAGCAATCTCATAGTTATTAAAAGAATCTGAACGTGGGTATTGCCATCGATTTGTTTATTGCCCAATACCTAACACCCAAAACCCAATACCTAATTAGGAGAACATACTGCAATGGCAGCCAAAATTATCACGTATGAATTAGAAGCGCGTTCTGCGCTCAAGCGTGGCGTCGATGCCCTCGCGAATGCCGTTAAAACGACGCTTGGACCCCGTGGCCGCAACGTCGTTATCGAAAAGAAATTCGGTGCACCGACCATTACCAAGGACGGCGTGACCGTCGCCAAGGAAGTGGAAGTTGAAGACCCCATCGAGAATATGGGCGCACAGATGGTGCGTGAAGTTGCATCGAAAACCAGTGACGTCGCCGGTGACGGTACGACAACTGCTACCGTGCTCGCACAAATGATTTATGCCGAAGGTCTCAAAGCGGTTACCGCCGGTATGAATCCGGTTGACATTAAAAAAGGTATCGACGATGCAGTGAAGGAAGTCGTTGCCGAACTCAAGAAGATGAGCAAGCCGGTTGGCGGCAAGAAGGAAATCGCGCAAGTCGGCGCTATCTCCGCCAATAACGACGAAGAAATCGGTAACCTTATCGCCGACGCCATGGACAAAGTCGGTAAAGACGGCGTCATCACCGTTGAAGAAGCCAAAGGCATCGACACAACGCTCGACGTCGTCGAAGGTATGCAGTTCGACCGCGGTTACATTTCCCCGTACTTCGTAACCAATCCCGATGAGATGGAAGCCGTCCTCGAAGACCCGTATTTCCTCATCTATGACAAAAAAGTCAGCAACATGAAGGAACTTCTTCCCGTGTTGGAGAAAGTCGCACAACAAGGTCGCGCACTTTGCATCATCTCCGAAGATGTCGAAGGGGAAGCCCTCGCGACACTCGTCGTGAATAAACTACGCGGTACGTTGAAGATTGCGGCAGTGAAAGCACCCGGTTTCGGCGACCGCCGCAAAGCGATGCTCGAAGATATCGCCATCCTCACCGGTGGCCGTGTGATTAGCGAAGAAGCCGGTTTCAAACTTGAAAACGCGCTCCTTACCGACCTTGGCAAGGCGAAGAAAGTCGTCATCGACAAGGATAACACGACCATCATCGAGGGCTCCGGAAAGGGTTCCGACATCAAGGATCGCATCTCGAACATCCGCATGCAAATCGAGAAGAGCACCAGCGATTACGATAAAGAAAAATTGCAGGAACGCGTCGCGAAACTTTCCGGTGGTGTTGCCGTATTGAAGATTGGCGCGGCTTCCGAACTGGAAATGAAAGAGAAGAAAGCCCGCGTCGAAGACGCTCTCCACGCGACCCGTGCCGCAGTGGAAGAAGGCATTGTCCCCGGCGGCGGCGTGGCATTGTTACGCGCAGCGGTTGGCATCAAACTCGACGACAAGAACGTCGATGTGAAGCAAGGGAAGAAAATTCTCCATCGCGCAGTCGAAGAACCGATTCGTCAGATCGTCGGTAACGCGGGTCTCGAAGGTTCCGTCGTGGTGAATAAAGTACAGGAAGGGAAAGGCGCGTATGGTTTCAATGCCCGCACCCTCGTGTATGAAGACCTCATCGCGGCTGGTGTCATCGACCCGACCAAAGTTGCCCGCGTCGCATTGGAAAATGCATCGTCGGTTGCCGGTCTGATGTTGATGACGGAAGCGGTGATTGCGGAGAAGAAAGAGAAGACACCTCCAATGCCTGCGATGCCCGGTGGCGGCATGGGCGGTATGGGTGGCATGGACTACTAAGACGCACTACGAAAAAGGCGGTACGAAAGTACCGCCTTTTCTATTTCATACCAATGACTAATCCCAATACTTCGTTTAATTCCTCCATCCTTTTTTCATCTATAGTTCCTAAATTTTTAACAATTCTTCGTTTGTCGATCATCCGAATTTGAAAGCCGATTATCAAACTATTTTTGCTTAACCCTGCCTCACCCGCAGGAACAAATACTAACCCCAATGCTGATTGTTTAAAATGCCCAGCGTCTGTTAGTGGACAAATGATAACACCGTGAAATTTGTTATTGAGTATCCCCGGTGAAACAATTACACAAGGTCGAGTCCGTCCAGCTTGCTCACTGCCAATAATCGGTTCGAGATTAACGACGACTACGTCGCCTCGTTCGTACTGGTTCATCTTCGATACCATCCGCTGTTGTATTTTCCCATTCAGTAGCTACTTTTTTTAATAAAGCCGAGTACTTTTCCGCATTTGCTGCTAACTCTTCCAACTTTGCTTTTCGCTCTTCTTCAGCAATAGCGCGGGTAAGTGCTTGCCGACCAAACTCTGTCACGGTCATACCCTCCCGTTTCGCGAGTCGTTCTGCGCGTCGTCGCTGATCGGGTGTAATCGGAATATTTAACCGCGCCGTACTACGTGTATTCATAACATCTCCACAAATTATGACATAATATATGAACCAAATTAGTGCATTCCAAGTGGTATAACATTACAATTTGAATTACGAACAAGTGGAACGAAAGAACAATTTTATTACAGTTAGTGCTTAATGCATAGAATCTTGACAATTCTCTGCTTACACTCTTTTCCAATTTTCGTGTATATTGAAATGAAATCCCTTTTACACTACTGGTGAACTCAATGAACAACGCTTTATTCTTTTGCCTTATCGCAGGTTTTTGTTTTGGGACTTGGCCGCTGGTCGCGAAGTACTCCAACTTGAATGCATTTTGGGTGGCATTCCTTGTGCCACTGGGTACAACAATATTCATTTCGTTGGTAGCATTGCCAAAATTGTCGAATACATCTTCTCTGACAACGAAAGCGGTAGCGATTTGTCTGATTGCCGGTGTGCTGAATGGTATCGGTATTCTCGCCTATGGAAAAATCATCAGCAACACAAATTGGGATATTTCCAAATACGTTTCCACAACAGCGATTCTGATGATTTGTTTTACCGCGATTGGCGCACTCTTCATGTTCAAAGAGCCATTCACAACACAGAAAACCATCGGGTTTTTGTTTGCAGTTGCCGCAGTGTGGCTCTTAAGTTGAGTGTCGGAGTTTATCCGCCAAATTGTTCGAGATGATGATTTACGTGTTTGTAAATCAAGCGGCCCCACTCTTCGGGCGTTAATTTTCCAAACGAAACATGGGGCTCCCATTTTCCATTCAAGCCATTGTCATGCGCGGCTTGCAGGTTGCGCAAGAGTTTCTGTTTCTCAGTCTGGTACTCGGAGGTGGTCGGGGCTACAAATGCCTTCGCAGTCGGCGCACCTTTTTTTATCGGCATGTTGCTAAGTGCGATGGGACGAACAATCCAGCGGGTAAACAACGTGACTTCCGATGCCGGTTTGGTTATTCCGAGCGGTGCCTCCAGCGTGGCATTCAGGTGCGCAAACATCTGCGCCGTATTCATTTTCCCCCACAGCGGTTTATACTCGATTCGAATAGTATCGACCCGCCGCAGCATCTCTTTAAGTGACTCATCTTCGAAAATGGAAGGCATCGTCAACTCCTTTCGTTTCGGTAAAATTCATTCGTATATATAGGAAAGTATTTCCATTTGTAATATAATCGTTTTCAATTTCGACAATCCATACGGAGTAGGCAATGTCATTAGAATTCCCGACCCCTTACGAGCATGATCATCCACCGGTGGTTGATGTAAATGAAGAATTTTTAGATAAAATGACGTTCGGTCAGAAAGCCGCTGACCACGTCGCGAAAATTGTCGGGTCATGGACATTTATCATCATTCAATCCTTCATTTTATTGGGGTGGGCGGCATTGAATATCATTGCTTGGGCTAGCCATTGGGACCCGTACCCGTTCATCCTGATGAACCTATTTCTCTCACTCCAAGCCGCCTACACCGCTCCGATGCTGATGATGAGCCAGAACCGGCAAGCGGCGAAAGACCGTATCGAGGCACACAACGACTTCCTCATCAACCAGAAAGCCGAAGTCGAAATCCGCTTTATCATGGATCACCTCACCGCACAGGACAAGGCGCTCAAGGAAATTCACCGGTTGCTCGTCGAACAAAACAATATCGAGAAACACAAAGCAATCGTGTAAAAGGGTACTGCAGGTTTACCAAACTGCATCATGTTTGGATGAAAGCCGATTAGGAAATCGGCAATACCCCATCGTTTTGGACAACCCTCCGCTGAGCGGTATTTTTATACCATAAACTTTTCACTACCCGGAGCCACCCATGAGCCCCTTCATTAGCGGTAACCAAACCGCGAAATCCGATTGCTACGTCGCCTACGAACCACGCACGACCGGTGGTATCGAACTTGCGCTTTCCTCCAAAGTCGAAGCGCTGTATGGCGATGTAATCCGTACCGATACTGAAAAGACCATCTCTACGCTTGGCATCAAACATGGTAAATTCGATATCGTGGATAACGGTGCGCTCCCGTTCGTTTTGATGGCGCGTATCGAAGCCGCAGTCAAGAAAGCACAACCCGACTTTACCAAAGAAGCACTCCCGGAAATGCAGGCGCATTGCCTCTATAAGAGTAGCCGCGAACGATTTCGCCGAAGTCGACTCTACCTTCCGGGCGACCAACCAAAACTGATGCTCAACGCCGGTGTCCATAAACCGGATGCAATCATTTTGGATTTGGAAGATTCGGTAGCACCGCCGGAGAAACTTTCCGCACGGCTGATTGTTCGGAATGCGCTCCGAACGCTTGATTTTTTCGGAGCCGAGCGGATGGTGCGAATAAACCAAGGTGAATTGGGTCTGCACGACCTTGAAGCGATTGTACCCCATAATGTCCACCTCGTTTTAATTCCGAAAGTAGAAACACCCGACCAACTCAAAGCGGTTGATGCGAAAATTGCTGAGATTAGTAAGAAGTGCGGTAGAAAAGAGCCAGTGTACCTGATGCCGATTCTCGAAAGCGCACTCGGAATTCTGAATGCATACACCATTGCGACTGCCAGCCCGAACAATGTCGCCCTCGCGATAGGCCTCGAAGATTACACCGCCGACATTGGTACCCAACGAACACTCGAAGGGAAAGAATCGTTCTTTGCCCGGTCGATGATTGTCAATGCCGCACGTGCGGCGGGTTTGCAACCAATCGATACGGTCTTTTCTGATGTGAACGATATGGAAGGATTAAAAGCGTCGGTGTTAGAGGCGAAATCACTTGGCTTTGATGGGAAAGGGTGCATCCACCCGCGCCAGATTCCGACTATCCATGAGGCATTTGCTCCAGCACCGGAAGAGATTGAGAAAGCGAAAAAGATAGTACTTGCGTTCGATGACGCTCAGGCACGCGGTCTCGGTGTCGTCTCACTCGGAAGTAAGATGATTGACCCGCCAGTTGTAAAACGGGCATTACATACTATCCAATTGGCGGTGGATACTGGTTTACTTTCTTTTGATTGGAAAAAACAAATCTAAAAAAGTACTGGCGGATCCTCGCGACCGCCCTATGAATTGTTTAATCTAGCAATACTGATTATTACTCGGCAACTCTTAGGAGTAGTAAATGAGCGATACAAACAATGATATTGAATTTCTACAAAGTTTTGCTGAGAAGGGTTTTCCAATCGCGCAGTACTACCTTGGCGTCAGTTATTATTACGGTCAGTTATTGCCTTTAGATTACAAAGAGGCGGTGAAGTGGTTTCGATTATCAGCCGAACAAGGGAATGCAAACGCGCAATTTATGCTTAGCGGTTGTTTCGCATCGGGAAAAGGAACCACGCAAGATGGGGCAGAGTCGGTAAAATGGTTGAAGCTAGCAGCCGAACAAGATGATAAGCTTGCACAATGTGGCCTTGCTATCTGTTACTATAATGGTGAAAATGTGGGGCAGGATTATGAAGAAGCTGTGAAATGGTACCGACTGTCAGCTGACCAGGGTCATGCAGATGCCCAGTATTATCTTGGTATTTGTTATACTGATGGCAAGGGTGTAATACAAGACTATTCAGAGGCAGTGAAATGGTTTAAACTATCGGCCGAACAAGGGAACGCAAAAGCTCAGTATAATCTCGGCGTCTGTTATTATAACGGCCAAGGTGTTCCACTAGACTTTAAAGTTGCAGCTGATTGGTATCGTTTATCTGCCGAACAAGGGGATGCGATGGCACAAAATAATCTTGGTATCTGCTATTCTTATGGTAAAGGTGTTTTACAAAATCACGAGGAGGCGGCACATTATTTCCTATTAGCAGCAAAGCAGGGAAACGCACTTGCTCAATTTAGCCTTAGTGGTATGTTTGTATTGGGGTTAGGAGTAACGCAAAATTTTGCCGAAGGTTATGCTTGGATTACCCTTGCGATTACCAATGGTTCGACTGATAACCGAGAAACTTACAATAAAGCAAGAAGTGCTTTAGAACGTGCTATGACACTGATTCAAATTCAAGAGGGACAACGATTAAGTCATGAGTGGTTCGAAAAATACAAATCGAAAAGATAATTTTATAAAAAAGGGCGTGCTCAGCACGCCCCTACACAACGTACTGCAAACTTGTTTTACCCAACCATTTCCTTGCTAACGCGCGAAATATAGTCGAGTAGATATTTCAGGTCGATAGGCTTCGTGATGTAATCGGATGCGCCGATTTCTATTGCATCACGTGCCATGGTGATGTCATGAAGTGCGGTAACCATCACTACCACGGCGACTTTATCCACTTCACGAATTTTAGATAACGTTTCGATACCATTCAGTCCCGGCATCATTATGTCAAGCAAAATAAAATGCGGAGAGTAACTCTTTACAATTCCGATACTTTCTTCGCCAGAAAGCGCGGTACGGACTTCATAGCCGTTATCGCTGAGAAATTGCTTGAGCAATTCGCAGATCTCCGGTTCGTCGTCGACGACCAGTACACGTGCTTTTCCGGTATTGTCTGCTTTATCGTGAACCATTGCGATCCCTATACGGTTGTGACGGAATTATCCACAAACTTGAACTCCATAAAGTAACCGTCCTATTCATCGAAAACAAGAATATCAATCAAGATATATGGTTATAGCGCACATAGTACAAATGCGGTTTAAACACGCAAACATTGTACGAAGTATCGTTACAATTAGGGTTTACGTGGAATACCGCCTAATTGCCATTTTGGGTCGTCAAATTCGGTCTGTGCCATTTTTAACCACCGTTTTACCTGCGCGTTGCCTCCATCGGGTGGTATCAACCATGAGGATCGTAATAATTTCCCCATCGGGGAACGTTCTTCGCGTGGTTCGGGGGGTGAAGTCGAAGCTACTACTTTCGCTCGGGTTTCGAAATTGGAGACCCACATCACAATTTCCTCTTCATGCCCGCCAAGTTCCAATGATACGATAATTCCGGGAGTAAATTCGATGTAGATAGGGGGTTTGAATTCGAACTTCAACAATGCCAATGAATCGTTCCATTGCCGCAAACCGTTACGGTTACCGACAGTCGGTAATTGCGATTCGAGGAAGCGGGAAAGAAACGGTCTCAACCATTTTACGTCTTGATCGTCGGCGAGTCGCATTGCAATGCGGGCACGGTCGGCAGCAATCCGGCGATAATCGAGCATCCGCATCCAATCGGCAATTAAAGTGTCTTTTGGGACATCTCCAGCACTTTCGGACATATAAATTTGCTGATATTCCTGCCATGCGCCGATAGCTATCCCAAGCCGGTAAAGCTCTGCGATATATTCCCGTTGGTGGAGGGGAAGCTCTTTCCACCACGGTGGGCCGTCGCCGGTTTCCGCTTGTGGCGGCTTTTTCCCGCATCCGACGATTGTTAAGACTATAAGTAACAGAACAATAACACTGAAGAAAATTCTAAAGTCTGCAATATTCTTTTTTATCTTCATCGTTTTCTTTCTCACCTAATACTAAACACCCTCTGGCCAATCCTCGTTTTATCCTTCCTTACTCCACATTCGCATCAATTTTCGCGCCGACTCTTCCTCCGGACGACCGCCATATTCCTTCAGAATATACTCAAGGTCTTTGTTGGCATCGGCTTGTAACCCACGTTTAAACCTATTCTGCGCACGCTCCAGTAAAAGTGCGGGGAGCCGAGCTTCATTCGGAAAATGTGCTAACAGGATATCAACCCATTTCTCCCGCTCCAAAGAGCCGCTTGTCCAGACAGTTACCCGGGCGGAAATTTCACGGGCCGCATCATCATAAGGCGACAACTGTTGTTCGATATCATGGAGCACAGTGAATGGATGATGAAATATAAATTCACGCTCGCCTTGCCGTAGCAATGACGCAAGTGCAGGGCGTTTGATAACCGCATTCCATAAAATCCGCCAACGCATTGCATCGACGCTTGCGATGTCGTTAAAAGCCATACCATCCATCATTGCAATATTCTGAGTGACGATTGAATCAGGTGCAGCGCCTAAAAGTGTATTTAAGAATCCGAGAAGCATTATTGTTCCAGACCAATTCTGGATATCCGGCGAGACGGTAGTGAATGCTTCATTTCTGACTGCTTCTGCCCGTGTTAAGTCGCCCATAGTTTGCAAAACTTGTATCATAATGACACGGGTCTCGGTAGTATGTTGTGGTTGGGGATGTTTGAGCGCCCGGACTAACCATTGCATCGCTGTTTGAGGGTCGGTTACTTGGGTGCTTCGGGCTAATTGTTGCGCGGCAATTTCGGCATCGGTTTCATTGGGAAACCGGTCAATCAGCAATTTCCAGTGGTCGCGAGCTTTTGCTGAGTCACCTTGTTGCCATTCCAGTCGTGCCAACAACGAGAGGGTTTGAGGATTTTCAGTTTTCTGCCGGCGCATTACCGTTTCCAAAGCTACCCGCGCATTTACGGTTTCCCCTTCGGAAAGCAATTGCTGGGTCAGACTAATTAAGCGCGTTCCAATCGTATTGCCCAGCGAATCTGCAATCATTGTTTCCTGTACGGCTTCGGCAAACCGTTGTGCGTGAAAATATATCGTTGCTTTGAGTCCGGCAAATGCCGCTTTCGCCGCACGGTTAGACGTCGATTTTTCCGCAGTGTCAAATTCGTTATTGAGTATCGAGACGGTCCCGCTATCGGTACCGAATTGTGTCAACCAATACGTCCATTGTGATTCGGTTATTGGATTATCGATAACTTGCCGCGACGCTTCCGCAGCCGCGTCTTTCGGATTCATCGTAATCAGGTACAATTGAAATAACTGGTAAGTAAATAGCGTCGGATTGTTAAAAACTTTTCTTCCTTCCAACAACAACTTTACTGCTTCATCGTGGATTCCGTAATTCATTAGCACGTTGTACACCGTGTTGTAGCTGTTATCCGTACGGTTTTGGGCAATAGCGTTTTGCCAATGCGTGCGAGCCGACGAATAATCTTTTTTCATCCATTGGAGTGCGCCTAGTTCGGCTTCGATCTGGACCTTCATCACACCCGGTGCCGAGGGTAGAAATTCCTGCCACAATTTTTCCAACTCATCAAACTTGCGTAACCGGCCATAGACACGCCCTAAACTTATCCAACCGTTCGGATCGGAAGGATAGGTTGTTTTGAATTGTTCATAAATAGCGAGCGCGTCTTCGAGTCTACCGTTCTGCTCAAGTTGTTGGCCTTGATTGAGTAATCGTTGATTGGCGGAAATATGTGGTTCCGTTTGCGGGATGGGTGATGGCCGGCGTGGGAGCAATAGCGGT
>CAZPUW010000011.1:16280-18852 GCA_964589795.1 uncultured bacterium | reverse complement strand
CCCCGCGTCCGCCCGCAGCGGGCGAACGCTCGCCTTCTTCTTTATCTTTTCCTACCACCCACAACCTACCACCCACTACCGGAGCAGAACTTCTGCTTCCCACTTCCCTCGGTGAACTCCGTACGGCACTGCCACAAGTGTATCAAATCTCACCCGGTGGCTCGCGAAGTGAAGTTGATGCAAAATTCGAAATCACCAACAAAAATGAATTTGGTATCACCCTCCCGAACGGATACGAGAAGGAACATACGCTACGAATTGATCCATTGATTTATAGCACGTATTTGGGTGGATCAGGCAGCGAAGGTGCGCAAGATATCGTCAATGACGGTAGTGGTGGTGTTATCATAACAGGGATTACCTATAGTACCAATTTTCCGCTTACTTTAGGTGCTTTCGATACTACTAATATTAGTGGCATTTGTTTTATTACCCGCCTCAATAACACCGGTTCTCAATTGATATTTAGCACATTTCTCGGTGGGTTTGGTTACTCTGAAGGAAAAAGGCTTATAAGTGATGATAGTAGCGGAATTATCATAGCAGGATTGACAGATAGTTTAGATTTTCCGACCACTACAGGAGCTTATGACCGAACCTATCATGGCTTAGGGGATTGTTTTATTACCCGGCTCAATAGTACCGGTTCACAATTAATCTTTAGTACTTTTCTTGGTGGCTCGGGTATTGATATCGCTTATGGAATCGCAGGGGATGGTAATGGTGGCGTGTACATTACCGGTGCTACTGGTAGTAATGATTTCCCAGTCACTGACGGCAGTCCTTACCAAGGTGGTAGCGACTGTTTCGTTACTCATCTGAATAACACCGGCTCACAATTACTTTTCAGTTCGTATCTGGGCGGCTCGGGAAATGATGAGGCGTATGGCATCGTGAGTAATGATGGCGGTATCGTAACCGTAACCGGTTATACGAGCAGTAACAATTTTCCGCATTCTTCGAATGCCTTCCAAACAACTCTTCACGGTACACAAAATGTGTTTATTGCCCGGTTGAATCTCAATTCATCTACTTTGGTATATGGAACCTACCTTGGCGGCGCGGGTAACGATATCGGCAACGGGATTATCAATGTTGACAGCGGAGAAGTAGTTGTTATAGGAAATACTTCTAGCAGCAACTTTCCGACGACTACCGGTGCGCTCGACACGACCTATAACGGTGGTCTCTATTCCGGTGACTGCTTTGTCACCCGGCTTAACGATACTGGCACACGACTGGTTTATAGCACTTATCTTGGTGGAAGCGGTTCCGAGTATGGAGGTGGAATCGTAAGAAATGGTAGTAACGGGGTAATCATAACTGGTCTGACAAATAGTACCAATTTTCCAACTACAGCCGGTGCTTTCAGCGACTCAATGCGTGGAATCCATAATTGTTTTATTACGAACCTAAATAGTACCGGCTCACAGTTGCGTTACAGCACTTATTTCGGCGGTACCGGTAATGATGCTGGTAGTAAAGCAGTAAGCGACGGCAACGGTGGAGTTATTCTGACCGGAGGAACGGGTAGTGCCGATTTTCCTATCACCCACGCCAGCTACGACACATCATTTAATGGTGCTTCCGATTGTTTTGTCTCGCATTTAGCCTTCGATTCTTCCGATGTGGCAACGATAAAAGGTGAGCTTCTATACGAATATTCTCTCCGACAAAATTATCCCAATCCGTTCAATTCCTTTACAACAATCGAGTATTCCCTTCCAAAGTACAGCACAGTGAAATTGGAGCTATACGATTTATTGGGGAGAAGAATTTCTACTCTTATCAACTCACCGCAAAATGCGGGGGTACATCATGTACGATTCGATGGGAAGAATCTCGCATCAGGTGAGTATTTCTACCGGTTGTCAGCAGGGGATTTTCAAGAGACAAAAAAGCTATTGCTCCTCAAGTAATGGCCTTTTTTTGTCATTGCGAGGAACGCAACGTAGGAACGCCGAAGGCTTCCGAAGTGTAGTGACGTGGCAACCTGCTTGTTTCCTTTTTATCCTTTACACCACCCACCATTCACCATCCACCGTTAGACTCATTGTTAGCATTCCCGTTAGACGACTCGTTAGACGACTCGTAAACCTTTTTTCCCTTATTGCGACTCGAATCTGTCGTTTCAACTTTGCCGACCGGGAGGTCTGCGGTACCCCAAAGAAAAGCGAATCAAATCAAATCGAGTATCGGTGGTTCAAGCCCATTCGCTTTCAATAAAAATTCCGCCATTCCCCACAGCCGCCACTCATTACACAAAAATTGCGCAAATATTACCGATGCCGGATACGATAATTCCGGTGCATCAGGTAGCGCGAACCACGCCTCCCATCCCCCTTCCGGGCCCATCCCGGTCAATGTGAGCAATGATGCCTGATGGTCGCGAAACGCATTGTCCAATTCCTCCACCGTTGCAAAACCGCCATCGGGATAGACACTCGTTTCGCGTTCCAAAGTCACTCGCAACCAATGGTCTTCCCCGGCAAATATTTTATTCAGGACATCAAGTAACGAGTAGTTTTGCTTATCTGAGGTGAGATTGGTGTGCATTGCTCCATAGTTGTTG
>CAZPUW010000011.1:0-16270 GCA_964589795.1 uncultured bacterium | reverse complement strand
GCGATTTAGTACCGACTTCGGAAGTCCCTTCCCCGAATCGATTATCCGTTGCCGACGAAGCAGAATGGATGCATATAATTCACGATAGTTCATGTTAGAAATACGAAGTTGCCGTAAGGACAGTGAAAACGGCATGTTTGCGCAATTCTTCTAAAAACCGTATTTTTTGCTTGGCTCTTAACCAAAGGCCGGGTAAAATCCTGCCCTTTTTGGTCTGAAATGCAGAAAACCTGCTAATAATCATCTGAGGTCGCCACTGAGCCGACCCTCCCCATACTTCTAATCATTCATGAAGGACCCTTGTATGTTACCTCCATTCAAAAACGAACCGATGACGAACTTCAACGATCCCGCGAACAAAGCGGCGTTCGAAGCGGCACTCAAAGTGTGCAAAGCGCGGTTCGGTGAAAAAATTCCGCTGGTCATCGGCGGCGAACGTATCTATACCGATGAAACCATCAAGTCCACCAATCCCGCTAATCCCGAACAAATGCTTGCGTACGTCGGCAAGGGAACAAAAGAACTTGCACTGAAAGCAATCAAGTCCGCACACAAGACGTTCGAATGGTGGAAAAATTACGACCCGGATGCCCGCGCCCGCATTCTGTTACGCGCCGCTGCAATGATGCGGAAACGTAAACACGAATTCAGCGCGACGATGGTGCTCGAAATCGGTAAGAACTGGATGGAAGCGGATGGCGATACGGCGGAAGCCATCGACTTCCTCGAATTTTATGCGCGGGAAATGATGCGGCTCAATGAACGTCAACCGGTTGTCGATTATGCCGGTGAAGAAAATAATCTCTACTACATTCCGCTGGGTGTCGGTGCGGTTATCCCGCCATGGAATTTCCCCAATGCGATTATGTGCGGTATGACGTCCGCTTCGATGGTGACCGGTAATACCGTCATTCTGAAACCGGCATCGATTACTCCGGTTATCGCGTGGCGGTTCTTTGAAATACTTGAAGAAGCAGGTATGCCAGCGGGTGTGGTGAATTATCTTCCGGGTCCCGGCGGTGCGATTGGCGATACGATTGTGGATCACAAACTCACGCGGTTCATCGCGTTTACCGGTTCGATGGAAGTCGGGCAACGGATTTTCCAGCGGGCATCGAAAGTGCATCCCGGACAACTTTGGCTCAAGCGCACGGTACTCGAAATGGGCGGAAAAGATGGAATCTTTGTCGATGACGATGCCGACCTTGAGTTTGCCGCTGAGCAGATTGTTACCGCGGCATTCGGTTTTCAGGGACAAAAATGCAGTGCGTGTTCACGGTTGATGATTCACGAAAAAGTGTATGACGAATTGCTCGCGAAAGTTGTCGAACTCACCAAGAAATACAAGACAGGTCCGACGGAAGAATTCACCAATTGGCACGGGCCGGTGAGTGAAAAAGGCGCGTACGAAAAGATTCTCGAATACATCGAAATCGGTAAGAAAGAGGGACGATGCGTCGCCGGTGGCAAAAAAGCCGGTTCGCCGGGATGGTTTATCGAACCGACGATTATCGCCGACGTTGCACCGAAAGCGCGATTGATGCAGGAAGAAATTTTCGGACCGATACTCGCGGTGTGTAAAGTTTCGTCGTTCGATGAAGGATTGAAAGTATTCAACAATACGCAATTCGGATTGACGGGCGGATACTTCGGCAAGCGGCGCGACCATCTCGAACGAGTTCGGGTCGAAGCGCACTGCGGTAATTTGTATTTGAACCGGAAGTGCACCGGTGCCTTGGTTGGTGTGCAACCATTCGGTGGATTCAACCAAAGTGGTACTGACAGCAAAGCCGGTGGCAGGGACTATCTTCAATTGTTCCTACAAGGTAAGAGCGTAACTGAACGATTCTGATTTGATAAACAATCGCAATAAAAAGGGTGGAAGAAATTCCACCCTTTTTTTATAAATCTGTGCAGTTTTCGCAAGGGGGAAAACTTAAAACAAATCACGAACACTCAGCGACTTAACTTCAGTAAAATAAATGACTACTCCCAGAGTAAAACTATGATTTCAATGTAATCGGTACTTTGCTTACTCTTTCGTTTGTAGAGACGGGCTTTACAACTGTTTTAATTATCACACGTTAGAACTAATTAGTTCTTGAATAAAGATTACTTCGTTATCACTCTACAATCCGCGCTGGTGGTTGTATAGAATACTATTTGCTATCTTGTTGCATATATCTACAAACAAACCCGCCATGCCCTTTCTCGGACATACACGGTTAATCACGCAACAGGGAGAATAGTATGCTTACTTCGAAACAGTCCCGTGTCTTCACTTTAGCAATTATCGCACTGGTGATGTTGCTCGGAACTTGTTTGACGTATGCGCAGACCCCGACGAAAGTATCGCCCACTTCAAATCCGCAATACTTGGATCGCTATCTGCGACATCAACAGTTGTCACCAAATGAAAAAATCGAACTCAGTCAATACTTACGTGCCAATCCCGGAGCGATAGTCCGCTCCCCGATCCCGCCACATACAATGGAACTCAATGACACCGGTGGTCCCGATAGCGGAGGTTATTCGTATTGGGATAATAACAACGACGTTAACGGTCCAACGTATAACTGGATCGATCTTTCCAGTACCGGTACGACTATCACTTATGGCAGTTATGACGACGGAACCACAGTAATACCGATTGGTTTCTCATTTCCATTTTACGGTGTCAACTACACTCGTATTGCGGTTTCTACTAACCTTTGGATGTCAGTAACTGACACTACTCTGACCAGTTACACACCACCGACATCGTTACCAAGTGCAGCGACCACTTACCCGCGTGGTTTAATTACCGCATTTGGCGGCGACGGAGATGGATACAACAGTGCGGGAGGTACCGCACCGTACTTTATCAAATATCAGAATTTTGGATCCGACACTTTGGTAGTTCAGTGGTACACGGCGAAATTTGAAAATTTAGCTGATACCTTAAACTTTGAAGCGATCTTGGTCAGCAATGGTAACATCATTTTCCAATACCATACTATCACTAACCCTACTACTTTTTGGACCGGACAAGCAAATCCATTTCTTACGGGAATCGACAATCCCGCAGGTACAATTGGGTTACAAGCGACACATGACAACTCAACATGGGCTGTATCCGGTCGGGCAATTGTCTTCTACCGCTTAGGACCACCAACAACTCCAGTACCCGCGAACAACTCAACCAGCGTTCCGACGAATACAGTACTAAGTTGGACTGCAGGTCTAGCCGCGGCTGGATATAATGTGGCATTCGGAACTTCCTCACCACCAACAGTCGTTTCCACATTACAAACCGGTTTGACATATTCACCGACGTTGACAAATGGAACGACATATTATTGGCAAGTCACATCGTTAAGTACACTCGGTGCAAATCCATCTACAGCGGCAAGCCCGATTTGGACGTTCACGACCGGCGCCGGAGCCGCACCCAACGCGCCAACAAACGGTGCATTTGTTTCGGCAACGACGACATCGATAACTGGTTCATTTACCGATAACTCAACAGATGAAACAAGTTTCCCGGTTACCAAATCGACCGATGGATTTACATTTACTTCCATTACACCGTTGGCGGCAAGTGCCTCAACCGGAACAGTGTCGATGACGGATAACGGACTGTTGTATAACAGCCATTACTGGTATCGCATTTATGCTCAAAATGCCGCGGCGATGACTACTAATTATGCCTCATTTAGTGGCTGGACTTTGGCGAATGTTCCCGATACAGCGAGTGTAATTTCCACCGGTATCACCTCCGGAACAATCGCAATTCACAATGGTGGCAATCCTGTGGCAACACAATTTGCCATTTACGATTCGGCAACGACCCAGTATGTTCAAGCGAATGGAACTTTTGGTGCGGCAGCTGTTTGGCAAACGATGACACAATGGGGCTCCACAACCACATTGACCGGGTTAACCGCTAACTCGACCCACTACATTAAAGTGAAAGCACGCAACGGCATTAACGTCGAAACCGCGTTATGTAATTCTGCCGCATTTACGACACAAAATGCTTTTTCGCTTCCTTTCAACGAAGGTTTCTTAAATGTCTCGTTCCCGCCATCCGATTGGTCGACCACATTTACCGGAACGGGTACCTACCGTTGGGAACGCCCGACAACCAATAATGGTAATGGTGGCACGAATGGTGCGGCATATTTCAATACCTATTATGCAACATCGGGTGATGTTACAGTGTTGTGGACTCCTCCTGTAAGCACAGTTGGTGTTACCGGCGCACTCTTGTCTTACGATTGGTGGTATTCCAGTCCGTACACTACCGGCAACGATTCTCTAATTATCGTTTATTCGACCGATGGTGGCACTACCTATACACCACTCGCAACCAAATACGGCAATGGTACCGGTTTAAACGATCTGCGTACCTGCACCGACCTATCTTATTATTACGTCGGCGTCAATACTACTGGATGGTTGAACAGCACGTTTGCATTGCCTGCGGCTTGTATCGGCCAATCCAGCATCAAGTTCGGTTTCCGCGTCGTTAAGTGTGCGACGATGTACACCGGCGGCGTTGGAATCGATAACGTAGCCATCGTCAATAACAATAATCCGCGTATCGCGTTCAATCTAACCAGCGTCGCGTTTACGTCGGTACCTACCAACATGACGACAAATCGTACGGTTTACGTTAAGAATATCGGCGGAACTACGCTGCATATCAGCAATATCACTGCTACCAGTATCAGTCCGTCTGCAACTTCATTTTCAGTTCAATCCGGTGACTCAACGCTCTTGACATTGAGCTGGACACCAGCCACCGCAATTACGCTAACCGACAACGTCGTATTCACATCCGACGCATCGAATGGTCCGACTACTAACTTGCCCGTAACCGGCAATTCAGTTGCCCACTCCGGTGGTCCCGATGGATTCGGTTATCGCTTTAAAACAAGTTTATTGCCGGACGGTCCGACTTTTAACTGGATTGATATTGCGACAACCGGAACCGAAGTCGGCGCTGGCGCGACGAATGACGACGGTTTCTACACCGGAATACCAATTGGTTTCACCTTCCCGTTCTATGGAAATACATTCACCCAAGTGAATGCATCTTCGAACGGTTTCCTCGGTCTTGGTACATCGCAACCGGCGTATAGCGGTACTTATCCCTCCACCGGTAACGATGTAATCGCACCAGCGATGGGTGATAACTACCATTATCCGACAACGCGTTTCATCTACCAAACTTTCGGTAACGCCCCGAATCGCTACTTTGTGTTCTCGTTTATTAATGAGTTCTACATTAGCCACAATGATCCGACGTACGCGAAAACGTTCCAAGTCATTATGTATGAAGACGGACACATCGTGTATCAATACTTGACAACAGCGTCGAATAGTCCACAATATTCGTTTATTGGCATTGATGACGCAGGCAGTCAAGCCAGTTTCAACCTGAACGGGCTGATTGGCCCCAATATGTCTAACTTCGCAGTCGCGATTTACACTTTGGGTCAACCAACTTCTCCGGTACCAGCAAATAGTGCCACAAACGTACCGACGAACACCGCATTGGCATGGAGTGCAGGTCTTTCCGCAAGCGCTTATAATGTATTTTTAGGAACGGCGAATCCCCCCGTTACGGAAGTTTTACATCATTTTGTCGGTTTGACTTATGCACCAACTCTTGCCAGCACGACTACCTATTTCTGGAAAGTCGTATCGTTAATCGATACTGCAGGGTCAACTTCGGTTGATGGGCCGGTTTGGACATTTACCACCGGTTCAGGTGCGGCACCAGCAGCACCGACGGATGGTGAGTTTGTCTCTTCGACGCTAACGACATTAACCGGTTCGTTCTCCGACAATGCGAATAATGAAACCGGCTTCCCGATTACAAAGTCGGTTGACGGAACTACCTTCAATACATACTATACCGCACCCGCCAGCGAAGGAACCGGTGTAGTATCATTGACCGATACCGGGCTCACTTATAATACGCATTACTGGTATCGCATTTATTCGCAAAACGCGAATGCCACATCCATTAACTACGCATCCGTCAATGGTTGGACATTGGCGAACACCCCTGATACGGCCAGCTTTATTGCTACCGGTATCACTGCGGCAACGATAGCGTTGCATAGCAGTGGAAACCCTGCGATTACACAATTCGCAATCTACGATTCTGTTTCTACACAGTACGTGCAAGTGAATGGTACGTTCGGTGCAACCGAAGCGTGGCAGACGTTGGCTCAGTGGGGTACGACAACTGCATTGAACGGCTTGACAACCAATACCACGTATTATATCAAAGTCAAAGCACGGAACGGAGCAAACGTTGAAACCCCGTTCTCGAATTCCGTCACATTTACAACAACCGGCGCTTACACATTGCCGTTCAGCCAGAACTTCAGCAGCACCACGTTCCCTCCCGGCGATTGGACAATAGTCATTACCGGTGGAACAGCCCAATCTTGGGGACGGCAAACCAGTACCGGCGGTACACCGGCATGGGCGTATGTACCATACATGACAGTGAGTTCGAATGGCCAACACGATTATTTGATTTCACCCCCGATTAACACTTCCAGTGCAAGTGCGGGCCAACTTAGTTTCAACTGGGGCTACATGAGCAGTACCGGTTATCACGATACACTTCATGTCGGTTATTCGACCGATGGTGGAACGACGTGGAACTATTTCTGGACTCGTTACGGCACAGGAGCAGGTGATCTCAATTTATTAGTCGGTGACGGAGACTATACCGATCCGCCGACATCGTTAGCTACTTCCGGTTTAGCAATGGTTCAAATTCCGCAAGGCGCATTAGGACTGACATCGGTTCAGTTTGCGTTTATCGGATGCAATACGTACGGACAGAACATCTATGTGACTAACATTCAGATTTACTCCTTGACAACAAGCGTAATGACGGGACACGTTAGTCGAGCAAACAATGTTCCGGTGGATAGTGTAAATGTAACTCTTACGAATACCCACCAGATGGTATTTACTACCCAAACTGATGTAAATGGTAACTGGTTAGTTAATGCAGTCACCGATACTTACAGCGTAGTCGAACAACGGGCATGCCTGTATCCGACAATTACCCATTCCGGTGTAGTACTTCCACAGGATACGCTTCATTTGGACGGCGATACATTATATGCACCGGCAGCCGCTGCAACACCGACGTCGCTTGAGTTTATGGTGGCACCGGGTGGTACTGCGACCCTTCCGATCTCGCTAAGTAATAGCGGAGATTGGCCGACAGATTTCCAAGCATCCATCGAATACCCCGAAGGTTTCGATAAAACGAAACGCGCTGCGAAACTTGCGGCACTTGTTACGCCAACTGTTGTGACCAACTCATCAATCACTTCCGACCGCGCAGGTGGTAAGAAGCCAGTTGCGAAGTTGGAAATGCCAACAAAAGCGGCACCGGGTAAAACGATTGCATCGTTAGTAGCTAAATCGGTTGCTGTCGCCGACGATAAGACAACGGCTGCAATGCAGAAGTCAATGTCGAAACCGACGACTATGCAGACATCTTCTATCGACGAATTGAACACTGAAGTAATTATTGGAACGGGTACGAACAGCCAATCCTATCCATTCTATAATTATTATTGGTACACTCGTACGGCAATGATTTATACCGCCGCCGAACTCGGACGCCAAGGCAGTATTGACTCACTTGGATGGTGGGCTGCCGCTGCCGGTACATGGGTTCAATCTTCGGAAGAAGTAAAAATCTATTTACTACATACCACTGATGCTGTCTTCACTTCATCGACATATTCGACCTACCAGTCGACTGCGACGTTGGTAAAAACCATCAATCCGTATAGCGGCGCGTTAGCTACCAACAATTGGGATATGATTGCGTTGGATAACCCGTTCCAGTACAACGGTACCGACAACCTTATGGTGTTGGTAGAAGTGAATCAGTCGGGATATTCCGGAAACGTTGTCCAAACCAATACATATACAACGACTACCGGTAATACCATGCAATATTGGTATCAGGATACTTCACAACCGACTGGAAACGGTAATTTAATGACCAGCCGGCCGAACATTCGGTTCGAAATTACAACCTTTGATTATGCTTCCATTTCACCTGAAGAGGGACAAATAATCCAAGGTCAGCCGTTTGAACTGAGCGTGACCGTGACTGTCCCCGATACGACACCGGACCTTTCCGAATTGTCAGCAAATGCGATTATCACAACCAACGCATGTACAACGTTGACGATACCGGTTTTGATTCATGTTCGTGTGAATGCGGTGAAGGAAGCCGTGAACTTACCGCGCGAATACAAGTTGTATCAGAATTATCCCAACCCGTTCAATCCGACCACGGAAATTCGGTTCGATCTGAAGAATCCGGGTATGACCAAACTGACGGTTTACAACTCACTCGGTCAGGAAGTTACACGGCTGGTAAGCAATTACCTCCCGGCAGGTTTCCATTCGGTGAGGTTCAAGGCCGATCGGTTGGCTACGGGTGTTTATTTCTATCGGCTTGAAAGCGGCTCGTTTACATCATTAAAGAAGATGGTAATGGTGAAATAAGCCAACTCTTAGAAGTCCGTGCAAACGCCCACAATATTGTGGGCGTTTGTCGTATATGTGAGTTGAGAGACACTTGTAACATATTTAAATAGCCATACCCGGATACTATCGCTACTAACTTCTTGCATGAGGAAGGCGATTTTCGTACGTTCGGTTGCTTTAATGGATTCATGGATTTGAACGCTCAACCACCACAACCTGAACAAACCACTTTACCCCCTACGCCAAGCGTATCTGACCGACGTTCGTTCGGAAAGACCGCTTCGATTTTTGTTAGCGGAAACTTAATCGCTAATGCGTTGCGGTTAGTCGCCGGTTTTATCACCACAAAGTTGTCTCCTCCAGCGATTCTTGGACTGTTCAATAGTATCAACACCCTCGGTATATCCTATACCACCTTCCTACAGCTTGGTATCATTAACGGAATAAACCGTGAAATACCCTTCTACTCCGGTAAAGGTCAAATCGACAAAGTCAAAGAACTGTCCGCAGTTGCACAGGCGTGGACAATTGCTGTGGGCGGCTTTGTTTCCATCGGGATGATTGGAATAGGCCTCTACTACTTGATTGTGGGTAGGATGGACCTTGCCGTTGGTTGGCTTTCGAATGCGGTATGTGCGTTTATTTACTTTTATGCGCAGCTCTACCTGACGATGACGTTCAGGACTTCGAACGATTTCGCTAAACTGGCGATTATACAAGTAATAATGAATACTTCGTTTCTGGTCGGGAATATTCTGGTTTATTACTACTTGTTTTATGGGTTGTGCGTTCGTGCGTTACTGGTCGGCTTCATTCAACTCGGTATAACCTACTATTGGCGCCCGATACGGGTTCGGCCAAAATGGGACTCTAAAGATTTTGTCCATTTGTTAAAAATCGGTGTGCCGATTTTCGCAACTGAGATTTTATTTGAATGGTGGAATAAAACGATTTACGGTTCGATAATTCTCTTCTTTACATCGGTCGAGGATTACGGCAAATTTTCGTTGGCATTCAATATATGGACGACGTTGTATATCACCCAATGGGTACAACAAATGCTGTTTCCGCGGATGGCGGAACGGTTCGGTAAAAACGCCAAAACAAATGATATAATCCGCATGGGTCTCAAAGTAGTACCCTATATGTTGCTAATCACGTTACCGATTGTGGTTATTGGGTGGGTTACGCTTCCGCCGTTTGTAAAATGGCTGTTGCCGAAATATGTCGATGCCGTTCCCGCTTCGCAGTGGACACTCATCATTATCCTTGTCACAAGCTTTCAGCCGATAGTAAATATTTTTAACATCGTAAAACGACAAGATATGTACATAACGGCTATTATCGTCGGTATGGTCACGACCTATTTGTCGATTTACCTGATGGCACAAACCAAAGTCACGTTGGTGATTTTTCCCATCGGGATGATTTACGGGAGAATTGCCTATCTGATAGTGTGTTACTATTTTGTGTGGAGATTGTACCGTAAAGAAAAAGAGTCGGCGCTAATCCCAGCTGGATAACGGCTATTCTTGTAATTCAGGCAATCACGTTTTATTTTTACAGCGGGCGTAATCGTGTTACGCCCTGTTTTTTATAGGAGGATGTTTACCGGTGTCTGATAAACCGGAACAAACTATCGTCGAACGGTTATTTCGCAATGCGGAACGCTACCCGGATAAAACCGCTATTGTTGTAGCAAAAAGCGTTATAAAATATCGACAACTCGCCGAACATATTTGCGGTGCGGCTGCCTTGTTGCGTGAACAAGGGGTCAAACCACTTGACCGGGTTTTATTTTCGGCGCTCTACTCCCCATCGTACATTTATGTTTACTTTGCGACCCACTTACTCGGCGCCGTCGCAGTACCTTTCGATCCACAAACACCGGATGAAAAACGCAAAACATTATTGACCATTTTACAACCGGCATTGAGTGTTGTCAGGAAAACATCACCCGAAGAATCGAATACGATTCCGTTATCTGCATTTGATGAAGTGACTTCACCCGCCACAAATCTGTCGTTTCCCTCCACTCAATTCTTAGCGGATATTCTGTTTACTACCGGCACGTCCGGTACACCCAAAGGGGTTGAACTTTCACACTCGAACCTTATCGCCGCTGCGGATAATATCAACACGTTCATCGGTAATACACCGGAAGAGCGGGAAGTCATTCCATTACCGCTTCATCACTCATTCGGACTCGGTCGTTTGCGTTGTAATATGTCCAAGGGTTCTACAGTGATTCAGGCAAACGGGTTTATGTTCGTGAAGTCGATTTTCGATTTGTTAGAACAATATGAGGCGACGGGATTTTGTTTTGTCCCGGCGGGTTGCGCCATCTTGTTCAATGTTGCCGGCGATAAATTGGGTGAGTATTCGAAACAACTCAAATATATCGAAATCGGCAGTGCGCCGATGCCGCTTGAGAATAAGCGCCGATTGATGCGGTTGTTGCCTAAGACGCGGATTTGTATGCACTACGGGCTAACCGAGGCATCGCGTTCAACCTTTATCGAATTTCACTCCGCCGATGAGCGTATCACTTCCATCGGACAAGCTACACCGGGTGTAACAATCGGTATCCTGAATGAACAAGGTGAGCAGGTTGACAGTGGTGAAAGCGGTGAAGTTTGTATCCGCGGCAACCACGTAATGAAATCTTATTTCCGTAACGAAGAGGAAACGAAAAACGTATTTCATCATGGCTGGTTACGGACGGGCGACATCGGTTATCAGGACAAAGACGAATACATTTTCATTCAGGGAAGAGCGAAGGATATTATTAATATCGGCGGAAAAAAAGTCAGCCCGATAGAGGTTGAAGAAGCTCTCAAGCGGCACCCTGCGATTCAGGATTGCGCATGTATCGGCGTTCCCGACCCGGAAGGGATAAGCGGTGAAACGGTGAAGGCATTTTTGGTATCCCGTGAAGAAAAGAAACCGGAACTTAATGCTATCGGGTTTTTTCTTGGTGATAAATTGGAACCGTATAAACTCCCGACCCAGTATGAGTGGATCGACGAAATCCCGAAGACCGCTTCCGGTAAGGTGTTGCGCCAGACATTGAAAGACCGGGCAATTACTCAAACATCTCATTAAAAACGGGAAGAACGCCGGAATTTTCAGAGTACTTGATTTTTCAGTACAATAAGTTTACTATGATCACTTATCGCTTTCATCATGTCGGTATCGTAACCACGGACCTCAACGCTACCGTGACATTTTATACCGGTTTAGGTTACCAACCGTCGGAAAAATTCGCTGACAATTACCAAAAATCGAACATCATATTAATGAAAAGCGAGAACGGCCCGGTAATCGAATTGGTGGAACCGCAGGGAGAAACAAGTCCTGCGATGGGTTGGGCAAATCGTGTGAAAACAAATCCTTACCACACTTGTTATGAAGTGGTGGATTTGGCTAAAGCAGTCGAAGAGTTGAAAGCGAAAAACATAGTTCCGGTAACAAAGCCCTACCCGTCAGCGGCTTTCGAACAAAGACCGGTGGTATTTCTTTGGGGTAGCTCGTGCGGTTTACTCGAATTGCTCCAAACTACTGTTTAATAACGAGTTTACATGAAAATTAACGACATAAGTGTGCTCATTACCGGAGGTTGCGGCGGCATTGGCCGGGCAACGGCGGCAATGTTTTTAGAACGGGGGGCAGCCAAAGTTGGTTTACTGGATATTGACACAGAACGGGTAAATCAAGTCGTAGCCGAACTTTCGGAAAAATACAGTGCGGACAGAGTCGTTGGTCTTCCGGCAGACTTGGCAGATCCGGCTTCAATTCTGAAAGCATTTGAATTATTCGATAAATTCGCAGGAAAATTGGATGTTTTGGTCAATAACGCCGGTTTACTCTTGCAAGGGCCATTATTCAGTGTATCTTTCAAAGGTATCAAGAAGTTTTCTCTGGAGGAATGGCATAAAGCAATTGATGTCAACCTGACCGCGGTTTTTATTTGTTCACAACTCTCCGTGGAAAGAATGGTGAAGAAGCGGATAAAAGGCGCAATCGTCAATATCAGTTCATTTTCACGAAACGGTTTTGCCGGCCAAAGCGCTTATTCAGCGGCGAAAGGTGGTATAGCATCGCTGACCGCCACGTTGTCGAAAGAGTTGTCTGTATATGGTATCAGGTGCTGTGCCATTGCGCCGGGTGTAATCGAAACACAGATGACTACAAGTATCGACGAAACATTCGTGAGCAAGATTTTAGAAAATGTCGCATTAAAGCGACTTGGTACACCAGAAGAAATCGCACACGGTATTCAATTTTGTGTAGAAAATGACTATTTCAACGGTAAAGTGCTTGAGATAGACGGTGGAATGGCATTTTAAATAACTATATAAGCAACGAGGAATCCTCGTCGCGAGGGAATAATGAATAATACGACGAACCGCATCGCTGAAATTTTTCAAAAGATATTCGATTATCCGGCGGATAAAATAACTTTACAGACAGTACCTGACGATGTTCCACGTTGGGATTCACTCGGACATATTTCGCTCGTTAGCGCGTTGCAAGCAGAATTTGGCGTTGAATTGGAACTCGACGAGATTATGGAAATGGTATCGGTCGCAAAGATTGAAGAAGTGCTGAACGCAAAAACAAAATAAGCACTACCAACTAACTCCTCATACTCTATAGGTGAATAACTCTTGTCAACACTTGACGAAAAAATCGAAGAGATAATCAAGGGACGTCAATACTCGACACCGCAAGCAGAAAAAGAAACAAATTTATTGGCTATCTTGCGCGACCAATGTCATGAAATGGCCGCGCATTCGATTCATTATCACCTGTTTCTGCAACGGCTGGGGAAGCCACTCACGGAATGGAAATCGCTTGAAGACATTCCACCGATCCCGGTATCCATGTTCAAGCACTATCGTCTGACGACCATTCCGCAGGAAAAAATTATTCGCGAATTAACTTCATCGGGAACTTCCGGGCAGCAACCGAGCCGAATCTTTATCGATAAAATTACCGGTTTTCGCCAGACCCGCGCATTGGTTTCTGTATTGAAAGAACATTTAGGCGGAAAACGGCGTCCTCTCTTAGTCATCGATTCAATTGAAGCAGCGGGAACCTCAGATAGTTTTTCCGCACGCAGCGCCGGTATTCGCGGTGTGGCAAACTTCGCCAATGAAACGGTTTACGCGTTGAAAAGTATGGCGAACGGTGCGTTGGAACCGCAATGGGATATCATTGAGAATTTCTTTGCAAAACTCCAAGGTGATTCCGAAGTATTGTTGTTCGGATTCACATTTATGGTTTGGACATCGTTCCTTACACTTGCAAAAGAACGCGGGTTACAATTTCATGCTCCCAACGCGATACTTTTGCATTCCGGTGGTTGGAAAAAGCTACAGAATCAATCGGTATCGAAAGAAACATTTGCGAACACAGTAAGTGAAGTATTGGGTTGCCCCTCCTCTCATGTACTCGACTTCTATGGAATGGCAGAGCAATTGGGAACCGTATTTGTCGATTGTAGCGCCGGAAACAAACATGCGCCGGCGTTCGCGGACATTTTCATCCGTAAATACCACACCTTGCGCGAAGTTGCCATCGGTGAAGAAGGTATCATTGAAGTGTTGAGTGTCATCCCCAACAGCTATCCCGGACAAGCGTTGATTACCGAGGATCGAGGGGTATTACTCGGTGTGGATGATTGTCCCTGTGGTGCAAAAGGGATATATTTCCGGTTTACCAATCGTGTCGAGCGTGTCGAATTACGTGGTTGCGGTGATACCTTTGCGCAGTCGAGAGAGATATAATCATGCGCATACAACAATTTCTCCCCGACGGCACAATTGCTCACCACGATTCACTAAAACCGATTCTTGATGGTCTGGAAAAATCGAAGGTATATCTCCACACCCGTAAAGCATCCGATTTACTTGACTATTTCGACATCGCCGGCGAACAACTTCTTAAAAATCCATTCACACAACGAATGGATGGTGTTATGTTTCTCTCTTCATGGTTGAAGCGGAAACACATGGAAGAAGTTGTGAAGCGGAGTTTGGGTAACGACCCGATTATTCTCGATGAATTCATTCCGATTGGAACGCGACGGTTCCTAACTGCGAAGCCGCAGGGAACGGTGTGCATGTGGATGGCGGGAAACGTCGTCACGTTGCCGATGTTCTCATTTATCCCGTCGCTCATCACAAAAAATGTGACTTTGTTGAAACTTGCCGATGGTAACGCCACTGAGATGCACGCGGTTCTTGCGCTGCTGGCGTCGATAAAAACCGAAACCGTGGATGGCGCAGAGTTGATGAAATCGCTTGCGGTGATTTGGTTCGATTACACCGACCGCTCCATCAACGAAGCGATGTCGCTTGCCGCCGACGCGAAAGTGATGTGGGGCGGAGAGGCAGCGATTAAAGGAATAACATCACTACCTCGCTACGAACATTGCAAGGAAATTGTGTATGGCCCGAAATACTCGTTTGGTGTTATTTCACGGAATCATATTGAATCAGCGACTGGATTGGATTCTACAGTAACGGCGTTTATCCGCGATTCGGCGATATTCGATCAGCGGGGTTGTTCTTCGCCGCAAATTGTTTTCATCGAAAAGAATAATAAGTATACTTTGAAAGAATTGGCAGAGAAATTCGCCGCAGCATATCGCCGGTTGCCACCGAAACCGGACTTAGATGCCTACACGACAGTACGGATTGTTAACATCCGCGCTGAATATGCGCTCGACCCCAATCGCGATGTCATCGCTTCGGAGGATGGTGCAAACTGGACGTTGTTACTTGATAACACACCGGAATTAAAAGAAGCGATTCAATCGCGTACGTTGTATTTGACGGAAGTAAATTCTTGGCATGAAATAATTCCACTCATTAACCCGAAAGTACAAACTATCGGTATCGCTTTCGATACAACCGAAGAGGCACTTGAATTTGCCGACGCCGCTTCATTAGCGGGTGCGGTGCGGTGCGTCCGGCCCGGATTGATGAACGTACACGACTACCCATGGGATGGAAAATATCTCATCAACGAGTTAGTCCGTTGGATCGATGTAAAACATTGAGTGGTTTTCGAAAGGAAAAACAATGCCGAAAATAAATGAAATTGTCGCCTTCCTTCAGGAAATCGGACAAGTTGAAGCGGTACATAATCCGTCGGAACACATGATGGATCTCGAACTGAAAGGGGTCAGAACCGATCAGGAAGCCGGTAAGGGAGATTTGTCGTGGCTTTCCGTGAAAACATTCAATAAAGATTCCAGCCGGTACTTTCGGTTCAAGGGTAGCTTACTGATATGTTCACAGGATGTGTTGACAGAGACACCTCCCGCTTCGGCAGTGACTGTCGCTACGACAAACCCCCGCCTTGCATTCATTCGCGCGGCCTCGCAGTTCTTCTCGCAACTTTACACGACAACATGGCCAAAATTAAATGAGTCACCGATTTCATCCGATGCAAAAATTCATTCGTCCGTAGAGATTAGCCATGGTGTGGTGATTGGTTCGGGTGTGGAAATTGGCGAAGGGTCGTACATCGGCCCAAATACGTGCATCGCAAATTGTACTATCGGTAAGAACGTCTTTGTCGGCGCAAATTGTTCAATCGGTGTCACGGGATTCGGATTTGAAGCAGATGATGAGGGGCATTACTGGCGGTTTCCACATTTCGCCCGCGTTGTCATCCATGACGCTGTAGAAATCGATTCAAATGTCTGCATCGATCAAGGTGCGTT
>CAZPUW010000010.1:0-19469 GCA_964589795.1 uncultured bacterium | reverse complement strand
TCGCTCGACAATACCCACGAATTACGCGGAAGCGACAATTTCCGGGACAATTTCGAGATGCCGCGGGATCAGGCGTTCCCGCTCGACAACGATACGCTTGCGATGAAACTTGCCCTCTGGAATGAGACCGAGTACCGCTACCAGAAAGCAAAAGAGCGCCTGACAAAAGTACTAACGAATAAACAAGTGAAAGTAAATGAAGAAGACCGCGCCGACGATTTTTCGGATTCATCACCACAGCAGTACGAAGAACCAATCCAGCAATCGACACTCGATACGGCGAAATGGCACGATATCATTAAACGCACGGGCGTTCGCCTCGCCAGCCAACCGTACGTGAATAGCGCGACTACCGTTCTGAATATCACGAATGAAACTGAATACATCGTCAACAGCGATGGAGCGAAAATACGGCAGACACACCACTACGTCGTGTTGTCGCTTCAAATTTCGGGGATGGCGGACGATGGGATGGATTTACAACGGATGGAACAATTTTCTTGTTACGAACCGTCCGGCCTCCCTTCGGAAGAAACTATTACCGCCGCCGCCGATCGAATATTGGCAGAATTGAAAGCGTTGAAGAGTGCACCGATAGTGGAACCGTACATAGGCCCGGCAATTTTGAAAAACCGTGCAAGCGGCGTTTTCTTCCATGAAATTTTCGGTCATCGCATTGAAGGACATCGACAAAAAGCCGCCAATGAAGGGCAGACTTTCACCAAGAAAGTCAATGAACAAATTCTGCCGAAGTTCATCAATGTGTTCGATGATCCAACTCGACAAAAATTAGGTATGACGGATTTGCGCGGCTATTACAAATACGACGATGAAGGGGTTCCGGCGCAGAAAGTGTCCGTTGTCGAACATGGCGCTCTCAAGAACTTTCTTACTTCGCGTTCGCCGCTTAAAAATTTTCCGGCAAGTAACGCCCACGGACGACGCGAGGAAGGATATCCTATCGTCAGTCGTCAAGGAAACCTGATGATGGTGCCCGACACATCGGTGCCGTATAGCCGGTTACGTGATATGCTCATCGAGGAATGTAAAAAACAAGACAAACCATACGGCTTAATATTCGATGATATCGCTGGTGGTTTTACGATGACCCGGCGGCAGGGACCACAAGCGTTTAAGGTATTGCCATTATTGGTTTACCGGGTGTACACCGACGGACGACCGGATGAAATCGTACGCGGTGTCGATATTGTCGGAACACCGCTGACGAGTTTCAGCAAGATAATTATGGCAGGTAACGATCCTGATGTATTCAATGGAACATGCGGCGCGGAATCGGGTATGGTGCCGGTTTCGGCTTCCTCACCGAGTATTCTTGTTTCGGAAATAGAGGTCGAAAAACGGCAGAAGGGTCAGGAAAAACCACCCATCCTGCCACCGCCGTCAACAAATTTCGGTCAACCAACTACCGGTAAAGGAATGTGAGGCAACCATGAAAACGAAATTGATTATCACATTAGCTTTTGCTTGTTTAGCCGGTATTTCCTATGCCGCACCGGATGTCGTGTTTCGAGCGATGGCGGATGAATTGCATCGCACGATGGACAGTTTGACCATCGAGGGGATGTCGAAACCGTACTTCGCCGCTTATCGCGTTTCCGATAATGAGTCCGTGACAATCGAAGGGGAAGACGGAGCACTGACAAAAACCAGCCATACTAAGAATCGATATCTCACGATGGAAGTACGGGTTGGTTCGATGGCGCGGGATAATGGATGGTTTGCCGGATCCTATACCGATTTGTATAACCCACCGCGAAACCTTCCGGTCGAGGATGAATACAGTACCCTTCGACACCATTTGTGGCTCGGTACGGACAAAGCATATAAAAATGCGCAAGAGAATTTGGGGAAGAAAAATTCTTACTATCAATCGCATCCCGGCACGGATAGTTTAGCGGATTATACTACTGCGGATACGACCGTTTTAATGCAAGAACCGGTCACCTTAACTGCCGACACCAAGCAGTGGGAAGAGAACATCCGCGCAATCTGCAACACGGTAAAACAACATGCCGGTGTCAATGAATGGCGGGCTTCGTATTCATGCAACATGGTGAACAAACGGTATCTCAATTCCGAGCAAAGCAAAACCCTTACCGGTGTCCAAATACAATCATTGGAAATCTCGGCAACGGCGCAAGCGACCGATGGACAGCGCCTTGTGGCATTTCGGCGTTTTTATGCCCGCGATAACGACAATCTCCCGTCACGCGCTGAGTTGTTAAAAAGTGTCAACGAAATGGTAAATGAGTTGGAAGCAATGGCAGGCGCAAATTCGCTTAGCGAATATTCCGGGCCAATCGTGTTCACAGACGATGCCGCCGCTCAGTTGCTATCCCAGGTCTTTTTGTACAACCTGACACCCAACCGCAAATTGATTGCAACCGATGATGACATCGAGCAACGTTGTCCCGCAGGGAAATATGCTCAACGCTTGAACCGGCGGGTGCTTCCCGATTTTATGACCGTGAGTGACGACCCACTGTCTCAGAAATGGCATAACACCAATTTAATCGGTTACCGGTTAGCAGACGACGAAGGGGTGAAGCCGCAAAAGTTGACATTGGTTGAAAATGGTAAACTGGTGTCGTTACCGACAACCCGCGTCCCAATGAAAAAAATTCCGAAATCGAATGGACACGCGCGGTTATTGGCTAACCAGTGGATCGTACCATCCGTCAGCAATATTTTCGTGAATGCGAAAGGTGAAGTCTCTTACGAGAATCTAATCGAGAAATTGCGGACGATGTGCCGTGAGAGCGGAACGGAATACGGCATATTGGTGAAACAACTTAGCGATCCACAACTTGCCGAAACATACTCGTGGGCAGATATGAATTTCAATTCGGAAAAACAACTGCTAACCGCTCCAACCATCATGTATAAGGTGTATGAAAAAGATGGACGACTTGAACCGGTACGCGGATTGCAATTCGATGAAGTCTCGATTCGCTCGCTGCGCGATATTTCAGCAGTAGGGAACGACGAGGTATTGCACAATTTCTACCAACCTACCGTGTTCTTCACACCGACAATGGTGTCGATGGTTTCGCCTTCGTATTTAATCGACGAGATGGAACTGAAGGCATTGCAGGAACAGGAACCGATGTACAAGAGTGCAAGACCGGTAGCGGCGAAATAGTATTTATTTTGCTCATAAAAAACGCGGCAAGCTTGCCGCGTTTTTTTGTATAAATCGATTGGAATTTTTACTTAAGCTTACCGCTGAAGAATTTGATGGCGTGTTCCACTGAATTTACTAATATATCTACTTCTTCCGGCGTGTTGTAGAGGTAGAACGAAGCACGTGCAGTTGCGGCGATTCCCAATTTCCTCATCAGCGGTTGCGCGCAGTGGTGGCCCGCCCGAATTGCTACGCCATCCTGATCGAGTAAGCTTGCCAAATCGTGAGGATGCACATTTTCACACGTGAAACTCACAATACCACTACGGTTATCCGTGCCGTAAACATGAACACCGGGAAGTGCGGACAATTTCTTTGCCGCATCGCGGGCAAGCGCTTCACAATGTTCGTGAATAACAGACATTCCAAAATTCGATAGATAATTTGCCGCTTCCGCGATGGCGACTGCCCCCTCGATGTTCGGTGTACCCGCTTCGAACTTGCTTGGGATTTCCGCCCATGTCGCCCGATCAATCCACACTTCTTTTATCATATCGCCACCGAACAACATCGGGTCCATCAGAGCCAACCACTCGCGTCGGGCAAAGAGAAAACCGGTACCGGATGGTGCGAGCATCTTATGGCCGCTGGCGACAAGGAAGTCGCATTCCAACTTCTGTACGTCGACCGGATAGTGAGGGACCAACTGTGCGGCATCCACCAAGACGGTTATCCGTTGTTTTTTAGCTTCGGCAATGATTGGAGCTAAATCGATTATCGAGCCAAAAACGTTCGAACAAGCACTAATCGCCAATAGTTTGGTGCGCGGGGTAAATTTCCCGATAACTTTTTCAGGGTCAATCGAACCGTCAGGTTCGAATTCGACCGGAACAATGCGGGCACCGGTAGCCAGCGCTGCTTGCTGCCACGGAATTAAATTAGCATGGTGTTCCAACTCGGTTAGTACAATTTCATCACCGGGATGCAGATATTTGCGGGCAAAACCGTAAGCCACGAGATTTACCGCTTCGGTGGCATTCCGGGTAAATACAATTTCTGTCGCATGTTTCGCATTGATAAAATTCGCTATCGTCTTTCGTGCATTCTCATACGCTTCGGTGGATGCGACCGAGAGTGAATACACACCGCGATGAATGTTGGCGTAAGAATAATTCAGAAAATGACGAATAGCGTTTAGTACCGGTTCCGGCTTTTGAGTCGAAGCGGCATTATCGATAAAGACAAGTCTCTTACCATCTCCCACAGTATGTGAAAGAATTGGAAAGTCGGCACGAATTTTTTGTAATTGTTCTTTAGTAAACATGTTACTCGTCTTCGAGATAGATTTGGATCTCACCCTGAATCACTTGCGTTGGAACTGCCTGCACAGGTGATACCGCCGGCATCGAAAGCGCCTTACCGGTTTTCACGTCAAATTTTGCACCATGTTGCGGGCAGGTAACGATGTAACCTCGTTTGTCAAAAGTTCCACCCGACAGCGGTACTTCGGCATGGCTGCATACATCGCGGAGACAGTACACCGTTTCCCCGCTACGAAATAATACGAAAAACTCGCCGTCGACTTCGACACGGCGAGGTTGAATTTCATTCATTTCAGACAGTAGTGCTACGGTTGTCCACATGCTTCTTTCGGGTGTTGGATTTTAGGGGTTAGGTGTTGGGTAAAGTAAGTTTGTAATTGTCTACTCCATCAACACTCGACACCTAAATTGTATGTCCTACCAGTTTCAGTGTAACGGCATCGCGGCACCGATCTTGCAATTCACGATTGGGAATACGTGCGAGAATCGGTTCGAGATGCGCTTCGATTAATAACTCTTCCGCGGCGTTACGGGATAAGCCCCGGCATGCCATGTAATAGATTTCCTCTTCATCCACGGGTGTTGTCGTCGCACCATGGGTACAACGAACGTCGTCAGCGTAAATTTCCAAACCGGGCAAAGCATCGACATGCGCAGTTTCGGATAGGTTCAGGTGCCTGACACTCTGGTAAGCATCAGTCTTCTGCGCACTCTTCTCGACAACTATCATCCCTTGGTACAAACTACGTGCGCGGTCAGTTACGACACCTTTGAACAATAAATCTGAGGTCGTACGGCGTCCGACATGACGTTGTGTTGTATCATGATCAAGGTGTTGACGACCAGCACCCGCAATAAAACCGCCAATTTTTGCCCGCGAACCTTCACCAGCCAGTTTTACCATTATACGCGACTTTGCAATCCGACCACCCAATCCACCGCAGACTAAATCCAATTCAGCATTTTCCAGCAGCGTTATGTGATGGGTTCCAAAGTGGAAGACACCTTTTCCCCAATTTTGAAGAGTGGTAAACCGGAGCTTGGCTTCCGGCTCAAGTATTATCCGGGTATGCGTAAGCGAAAGAAGTTGACGCTTATCGTCGGGTGAAATAAATTCTTCGGCGATTTCCAATGAAGCGCCACGGCCAACGTGGATAATGTTCAACAAATTCAATTCGCTGTTCTCGGTGAACAGCGTAGATACCAAACCAAGGGGAATTTCTAATTTTGTATTCGGAGCAACATCGACATAACAACCGGCATTCCGAAACGCATAAACCGCTGCTTGAAACCGGTATAAACTGGGATCGAACGATGTGTGTTCCACGAACTGCAAATAAGGTGCGATAGTTTTGTCGGGGATACGATGGAGCGCGAGTGCGAGAGGCATCGCAGTCAAACCTGGAACGGAAGGCGTGACCTCGCTACCTGATAAAAACAAAGCGCCATTTTCAGGTTGTGTTCCCTGACCGGTATGAAGTCGGGTAAATCCATCCTGAGGAATAAGTGAATCTACCGATTCATTACTATCAAGTGAATCCCAAAATGTATTGAATTTATCGAACTTGACAATGGAAATATCGGTTCGCCGCCACGGTTCGTCGAAGCGCGTAGGTTGTGGCAGGTCGTCGAATTTTTCTGCGGCTTCACGACGTATGTCGTGTGCCCAATCCGGTTCTCGTTTTTTTGCTGATAGCAGTGCTTCATCAGGACGCCAGTTAGAAGTATTAGTCGTTGTGCTCATCCAACCGATCCACTCATTTGAAGTTGTATCAAGCGATTTAATTCGAGGGCATATTCCATCGGTAGTTCGCGTGCAATCGGTTCAATAAATCCGGCAATAAGCATCGCTTCGGCTTCTTCCTGTTTTAATCCGCGTGACATTAAATAGAATACCTGATCCGAAGAGAGTTTCGACACACTCGCCTCATGTCCGATTTCAGAAGAGCTCTCATCGATGTCCATGACGGGATAAGTATCCGATTGTGAGGCATCATCGATCAGCAATGCATCGCAACGAGTGAATGATTTCGAGTGTTTCGCACCCTTACCGACTTTGACCATGCCGCGATAACTCGATCGTCCGCCGCCACGTGCAATGGACTTTGAAACGATATTGGAAGTTGTATTCGGTGCGAAGTGCATCGCTTTCATTCCGGCGTCGAGATGTTGTCCGGGACCTGCGAACGCCAGCGAAAGAATTTCGGCGTGGGCACCGGGTTCCATCAGGTACACTGACGGATATTTCATCGTAAGTTTACTGCCGAGATTTCCGTCCACCCATTCCATCCGTGCATCGGCGTACGCCATCGCGCGTTTCGTCACCAGATTGAATACATTGTACGACCAATTCTGAATAGTGGTGTAGCGAACGCGAGCGCCTTTTTTTACGACGATTTCAACGACTGCGCTGTGCAGTGAATCGGAAGAATACGTTGGTGCGGTACAACCTTCGACATAATGAACGAACGAACCTTCTTCGGCAATGATGAGCGTACGTTCGAATTGACCGGCATTTTTCGCATTAATTCGGAAATACGCTTGCAGTGGAATTTCTACATGTATCCCTTTTGGTACATACACAAAACTACCACCCGACCACACACATGAATTCAATGCTGCAAATTTGTTATCCGATGCGGGAATAATCGTTCCGAAATACTCTTTTACGATTTCGGGAAACTCACGCAATGCGCTGTCCATATCGAGAAATGTTACACCGAGTTTTTCCCACTGGTCTTTCAGATTATGATAGACTACTTCGGAATCGTACTGTGCACCGACACCGGCAAGCATCTGCTTTTCAGCTTCGGGGATACCCAGTTTATCAAACGTGTCTTTGATATAAGCGGGAATGTCTTCCCACGTGTCGCCTTGTCGCTCGGTCGGCTGGATATAATAAAAGATGTTATCGAAGTCGATGGTCTGAAGCATCGGGCTTCCCCAATTCGGCATCGGTTTCGAAATAAACTCGCGATAAGCATTCAACCGGTATTCAAGCATCCATTCCGGTTCTTTCTTCTTAGCGGATATCATGCGCACTACTTCTTCGTTCAACCCCCGTTGAGATTTGAAGACCGGTGCGTTCTCATCGTGGAATCCGTATTTGTAGGATTCCGTTCCGGTAAGGAGTTCCTGTTCCGTTTCAGCCGTGTTACTCAAATTGTGACCCCCTGTTCGGATTCAACGCGGAGCCAATCGTACCCGCGTTTCTCCAATTCCTGCGCCAGTTCCGGTCCCCCCGTGCGCACAATCCTGCCATCCATCAATACGTGGACAAAATCGGGTTTGATATAATCGAGCAATCGTTGATAGTGCGTGATTACCAGAGCGCCGAAGTCGGGGCTGCGTAATAAATTCACACCTTTCGCAACGATCTTTAACGCATCGATATCGAGACCCGAATCAGTTTCATCCATGATTGCCATTTTCGGTTGTAGAATATTCATCTGCAGCATTTCACAGCGCTTCTTTTCACCGCCGGAAAAGCCGTCGTTCAAATACCGTTGAGAAAACGACGAATCGAGTTCAAGGAAGTTTAATCCATCGATTATCTTTTTGTGGAACATTACCGCACCCATCGGTTTCCCCCCTTCGGGTACCGGGTGCAGCGCAGAGTAACTCGCGCGAAGGAAATTAAACATCGTAACGCCGGGCAGTTCGATGGGATACTGGAACGCGAGAAAGAGCCCGGCGCGTGCGCGCTCGTCGGTCGTCATCGCAGTGAGGTCGTTTCCCTGCCACGTTATTTTTCCTGATGTTATCTCGTAGGTCGAATGACCCATTATTGTGGAACTCAACGTGCTTTTACCCGCACCGTTCGGTCCCATCAATGCGTGGATTTCACCTTGCTTCACGGTAAGGTTGACACCTTTTAGAATACCGGTATCGGTACCCGCGATTTTCGCGTGAAGATTTTCGATTTGTAGTACGTTAGTCATGTCTTAAATTTCCATGTTCGATGATGTCGGCAGGTTTGGCGATACTTGAAAATCGAGAGGTAAACGATAGCGAAGTATTATTTAACGCCAATTCTGCTGCAAACCTAAATATACACTCGCAATCAAGCTCTCCGCTCGTTCGTTGCGAGATCCGCCCGAACCCTATAGTGATACGTTCTCGGTCGTACGATCAAGCATCTTGTGCAACAGATTGGTGGCGGTATTGGTCGCCGGGATTGTGTAATCGGTATGATTAAGAACCAGTTTGCGGGGGGCGTATCGTTCAATTCCGCCGTTCTCGAGTACAATAAGATCGAGTGCGGACTGGTACATGACACCGCGTATCCACAACGAGCAAAGAAACCGGTGTACGGTCCCCGCCGCTGTTCCCCCTAAGACTTTTTGGTAAACTACTTCCATCGGAATAATTTTCTGGAAATCAGGTATTGAGCACAAATCGAAACCCAATACCTAATATCCAAATCACATTAAGCTGTATGTTGTGTCGCTTCGATTTTGGGTAAAGAGTAGCCGTTCCACAATCTGTCATGTTTCTTCTGCGCAGTTTGCTTGGATAATTCTTCGAGAGTAACTGCTTTCAACTCGTTGTGAATAATTTTATGTACGTTTATCCAAACGTCGCGAACCGCACATTCCTCGATTAAAACGCAGCAACCATTTGAACCATTGACGCATTCATGAATCATCAACGGCCCTTCGAGAGTGGAAACGATGTCGTAAAGATTAATTTCCGACGGTGGTTTTGCCAACTCATAACCGCCAGCCGCACCACGGGTTGCACGAACAAATCCACCGTTGCGAAGCGTCGAAATAAGTTGCTCCAAATACCGGCGTGGAATATTCTGTTCTTCAGATATTGCCGTCAGCGATGTCGAACCACGTCCGTAACGCCGCGCAAGATAAACCATTGCCCGGGTACCGTATTCCCCCTTACTGCCAATTTCCAACATAGATATGCTCCGGTAACAGAGTTAACAAACAGTTTCACTATTATTGATATGAAGGAGTAGCCCCACCACCTTCGTGAAACGATATAAAAGCTATTGCACATAAAAATATTCTATCGGTTTGTGTGCAATTCATTGTCATAATGAGTACGCAACGGTTTTTGCTTTTGTTTGCATATTGCGAATGAAGTTCGGATTTCTGATATTGGTTCTTCCGTCTCGTATCACAGTTTTGGTGCATATTTGCTTATTTCGGCAGTAAAAACTGGTCTATCGTGTTACAAATCGGGAAGATAACTCAATATCAAGGAATGGAGAACCGATGCCGCTTCGTATCTCAGTATTAGCCATGCTTTCTGTTGTTTTTCTTTTAGCCGCGTGCAAAAAGGACAATCAATTCAAGGTGACCAATCAGGGAAATCCACCGTCATCGATGAATCCGTCCAATCAGCCAACCCCGAGCAATTCACAACTGCCACCCGGATACCCCAACGTTGGCCAACCACAGGGTGGCCAGATGGGAACCAATTCCGGTGAAATCCCACCACCGCCGAGTGCACCAACCGAGGGGGGCATCGACATTGCAGGTCTCGAGAAGAACTTACCTCGCGGATGGAAGAAGGTTACCCCGGCATCGACGATGCGGCTTGCCCAATACAAGTTACCGAAGGCAAGCAGCGACGCCGATGAGGCGGAATGTTATGTCTTTTACCTTGGTGGGAATGCCGGTGGCGTTGACGCCAATGTAGAGCGATGGTTCGGACAATTTACCGACCAGAAGGATAAAAGTACGTCCTCTGCGACATCTTCAGGTAAATTAAAAATCACTTATGCGGAAGTGGCGGGCAATATGGGTGCGTCGATGATGAGTGGCGGCGGTGCAAAGAACGACTACCGTTTGATTGGCGCAATCGTAGAGACACCGGCTGGGCCGTATTTCTTCAAAGCGACCGGTCCCGACAAGTCGATAAAAGCCCAACGGGATGCGATTAAAACTTGGTTGGGGAAAGCTACCGCGAATTCAGTCGAACAAATCGAGATGCATTGATCTCGGTTCGTGAGAAACGAGATATTTTGTTGAGTCCGGGGCGTATGATATTACGCCCCTACTTTTTTAGATGATGGTATTATCGGGGATGACGGCTTCTTTCTCGATAACGACGATACCGTCGCGTACACACCAACCTTCACCATTTTCGGATTCGCCGACGCTTCGACGGCGTATTTTCACGTTGTTTCCGACGCGGGCGTTTTTGTCGATAATCGCTTCTTCGATAACGCAGTTCCTTCCGATCCCCATTGGTGGTCGATTCAATATGCGATTTTGCGCCATCTCAAATTCTGATTCATAATCGTCGGTACCCATCATTAGAACGCGTTGTAACCGGGTACCATTTTCGATTTTAGAACGCAACCCGATCAAACAATCCCGCAATTGAACGCCCTCCAGCACGCAACCTTCGGAAACCACCGCACGTTGCGCAGTTACGTTATTCAATTTCGAGTACGGTAAAAAACGGGGACGAGTAAAAAGACGATTACGCGGATCAAACAAATCGAACTTCGGATTTGGTTGAGATAAGTCAAGATTCGCTTCGAAGAAATTTCGAATCGTTCCAATATCTTCCCAGTAATCGTTGAAAACGAATGCGCCGGTATCAAATTGGTGGATGGAGGAAGGAATTACTTCTTTACCAAAATCAAGTTTTGTCCCGTCGGCAAGGGCTTTTTCCAAAACTTCACTATTGAAAAGGTAGATTCCCATCGAGGCGAGAAATGGACGATTTTTCCAATCAGCCCGGGTGTCTCCGGGTACCGGTTGTTGAATCCGCAGTTGCGGGTAGAGTGCTTTGTCTTTCGGCTTCTCGTAGAAATCCAACACTTTTCCAGCGTTATCAATTTGAAAGATTCCCAGCTCCGGTACTTTTTCCTCTTCCACCGGTATCGCCGCGATGGTAACCTGTGTTCCCCGTTCGCGGTGCTGTTCAATCATCTCCCGATAATCCATGCGATAAATATGGTCGCCGCTTAGTATCAATACTTCCCGGCTTCGATACGGACGAATATGCTTTAACGATTTCCGTACCGCGTCGGCAGTGCCTTGAAACCATGCGTTGCTATCGGGTGTCTGCTCGGCGGCGATAATATCGACAAAACCATCGCGAAAAGAATCGAGGGCATAGCCGTGGTGGATATGGCGATTCAGTGAAGCACTGTTGAATTGGGTAAGAATGAAAATGCGATGTAATCCACTGTTCAAGCAGTTCGAGATGGGAATATCAATCAAGCGATATTTGCCGCCAATCGGTACCGCGGGTTTAGAACGATATTTGGTTAAAGGATACAAGCGGGATCCGGCACCGCCGCCAAGTATTACCGATAGCACATCAAGCATTGTGGTTGTCCTACTGAGTTTAAAGAGAATATAACTATTTTACGCGTAAACCAAAGCGATAGTTCTGACTGCCAATAAATTGAAAAAAAAGGCGGAACCGCAGTTCCGCCTTTTTTCAAAGAACAAGAATGAATTACTTCAGTAAAATCGCTTTCTTTGTTAAAATGCCGTTTGGCGACTGCATCTTGATAAAGTAAACACCCGATGCGACAGTAGAACCGGCATTATTACGACCGTTCCATTCGACACGATAACTGCCGACCTCATAATTAGCATCGGAAAGGAGTTTTACGAGCCGACCGTCGGCATTATAGACAGCGAGTTTAATTCGGGAAGCAGACGCTACATCAAATCGAATTTGTGTTGTCGCATTAAACGGGTTGGGATATACCGGTAACAAGCGAATCGTTTCCGGCAACTTCGTGCTGTAACTACTCAGTTTCGCGTTAATCTTATTTTGCGTGAGAATATGATTAAACAAATCCCGTCGTTGATGGACTTGGAGCTGTTGGCCTACGATGGTCTGGACATTCGCCTTACTTGATGTATTTTGGAGTAACAATGCGACAGCCGCGTCGTAAGCGACACGTGCAGAGTCCGTTGAATTACCGGTTGCGAGAATAACCGTCCTAATCGAATCGGAAGTCGTAAAGTTCGCAGACGCATCATACTTATACGATAACAAAAACTCTTTCGCAGTAGTCATGTCAGCAGTTGTCACTACCGGAAGATTGGTATTTATCTGGGATAATCTCTCAAACGCCACAGCACCCGCGTCGGCATCTACACCACACTCATCGATTGACTCGGTGTATTTTACGGCAGCGCTGTCTTTTAAGTCCGCCGCCAACAATGCATCACCGTAAAGTACTTTTCCACCGACATCAGTTCGATAATCTCCGATAGACTCGCCACAAGCCGCACCCGCGCTTTGTGCACCAATGCTCCAAAGGTTGGTTGCAGACGGAAGGAAAAAGCTAATATCAATTCCATTTACAAAATGATTCTTATTCAGTTTGGCGGCTTTGGGCGCCATCGATCCATTCTGCATATAGTGGCCTACGCCATCGTCGAGAGCAAATTCATTTTGTCCATCGAGAAAGTAAGGATAGGCATCTTGAATGTAAACGAGGGTGGAGCCCGGTGTACCATGAAATTCATTTGAACCGGTTTTACCATTTTTCGCATCGTAAAAAGATGGTGCGGAATTACCGGTAGCATATACTTGATATGGTACGTTTCGGTCGAACGAATTACAGGAAAAAATGGGGCTGCAGGCATAGGTAATGACACCACCGACTCCCTGTTCCCAGCCATTGTGCCCGATATAGCAGTGGTCAATCCGTGCATAAGGTGCGCCGATGTAATCACCGGAAGCACAAATACCGAAACTACCACTGTGAGCAAGCGAATCGTAAGCAAGATGCGGGCTGGAATCGAGCCATTCAATGTTGCCGCTCCAGTCCCAACCGGAATAGTATAAAATATCAAGAGAAACGACACCCTGCAGGAAGATGCCAATTGCGCCATCGACACCTTGACCCTTGCAATGGTCAATCAAACCGTGACTCATCTTGAAAAGTTCAATACCGGTATCAGTACATAATTCGATGACACAATTCTGCATCAGAAAATAGTGGGTGGGCGACATATCACTTATTGCACTCACGCCAACGTAACCACCGGTAATCGTGCTGTTGGTCAGTGCGATAGTGTCCCGGAACATCTGCACATAAAGACTGGAATAGCAGTAGAGGAACCCAACGGAATCGAGCACTACTTTACCGTAATTTGCGCGAATTGCTACCGGCAATCCGGTAAATTGCGCATGCTTACCAATAACTTGGCCGCCATTTTGAACGTCTATAATCGGCCAATCCTGTGCCATCGACCCATCACTTGTAAACAAAGCAACGTCAGAAGGCAAATTGTGTTCCGTCCGTCCAAGGAACTGGAGCGTTGCGTTTGACGACACAACAATTTGACCAGCGCCTGAAAAGGCGTAGTGATCGGTTGGTGACACCGTCATCACAGTGTTCGGTGGTATGACCAAAGGTTGAGTAATAACGAAATCGTTAGCCAACACCGTAGTCGCGAGCAAAATCGGTAATAAAAGTCCTACCAATATGCATACGCGTTTCATGGTTGCCTCCAGTTTAGGTACCGTAGTAATACGTAATCTCCGATACAAATTTACACTCGTTTGTCTTGCCATCTTACCGAACAAGTTATAACAACAAAACGAAAAAAAAACATTCTGCATAAAAAACGAAGCCGTTTAATGCAGTATTGGTGTTATCTACATCACTAAGACCCAAACGATAACACTTTTTTAAAATAAAAGCAAATCTTGTGACCTTCAATATTGATAGGATATGCGCAGATTATTAAGCATTTTTTGCGATTATTTTAATTTCTCAGCCAAAAATTACTTTGCTTTCGTTCTTCCTTTCAGAGTTTCCAAAAATAAAAAACATACCTGCTTTGTGCAAATTTGCCCCTTTTACCTGCTCTTAGAGAAATATTCGCTCATTATTCGAATGTTTTCACTCATACCTTCTAAAAGTCGATTTTGATAGGTTTAAGTCCTTTGAGGACTGTAATGGATTTTTCTGGGTCGAGTGCCGAGATACCATAGTAGAAACAACCGGCGTACGTTAATTAGCTTTACTTGCGGAGTGTAACGATTGTCGCACCCCAATGTGAGGAATCGGTCGCCAAGCGGTATTCGATGACATTAGGGTTCTTACTTAGGATGGCATGGACGGTTTCGCGGAGAGCGCCGGTTCCTTTCCCATGGATGATGCGGACTTCGAGGATACCTTGTTTCCGACACTCGATGAGATATTCGGGGATAAGCTCTTTGACGTCGCGCGGGTTGAACGTGTGCAAGTCGAGGGTATCGGTGATGGGGTATTCAGGGATTGGATCGATTTGCATTGGGTCACTTCAACAACATCAACTTCTTCGTGCTCGAAAACGCTCCAGCTTCCATACGGCAGAAATAAACACCAGAAGAAAAGCCTTGTGCATTCCATCTTGCGTAATATCTACCTACTGCCAAATACTTAGATGAAATTACAGTTTTTACTCGTTTACCTAAGACATTGTAAATTTCTATTTTCACGTTCGAAGCTTTAGGTAACGCAAAAGTAATCGTAGTTGATGGATTGAAAGGATTAGGATAAGGGTTTCCTAATTCGAATGATTTTAGCAAACTACCGTCATGTTCGGGTGAAGAATCGTAAGGCGGGATCGCGTAAGTACTGATACGACTATTACCGATGAAAACAATCGTGTTACCATTCAGATATGCGTAAGTAAGATTATTTTGATCTCCCGCTCCTAAGTTGTAATCGTCTATGAAACTTCCACGGTTTATCAAGGTACCATTGCTGTACTGATAAAGTGTAGGCAATCGATTACTTCCTTGCCAGTAAATTAAGATTAAATCTCGTTGGAAGTCCATCGTTCCAAGAGTATTGTTATTCGCTAAAAGAGTGTCGGTAGGAATCAGCAAGTATGGACAGCCTGTATCGGGTAACAAGTACACCGAATTATTCCAATCGAACAACGTATCTGTTTGTGCGGTAGTACGAGAATAAACCTCTGGAAGCGTGGTTGGGATTATGAAATCCGGATTCCGAGTCCATGTATTGTTCTGCCTTGTGTATAGGCGAAGGTTTGTACTGTTTTCTACAACTACGCAACGGTCGTTACGGTAGCATCGAAAATCGATTGCATTACTACTTCTTGCTATTACTGATTCCAAAATAGCTGTATTTCCGGTGATTCGATAGAAGTGAATAGTATCTGAATGTTGATTTTGCGTGATAAATACATCGTTGTGAAAGTACACTAAAAAATTCGGTTCTCGAATCAGCGAGTCGATCATCCACAAAGAATCACTCCAATGGTAACGAACAACCATATTATTCGGCTTTCGAAACAAGATGTTCTCGCCATCACAAAGAATATTTTGTAACCCTGAATATTGAGCACTTTTCGGTAAAAACCAGCGAATTTGATGATTTGCACCAGATGTATCCATCACAAATACCATTGTAGAATCGTAATAGTCGACCAGTATTTGAGATTCATTTCGTGGGCGTTCAGTTGAAACTACTGGTCCCAAAATTACCTCTTCGGAACTGGTGTATTCAGTATGCTTAAAGATCGATGGAGTACGATAATACCACAACGTATCGAGATAAGGTTGTCTTAAAGAAGTATATCGAAGTTGTAAGGAAAATATTTTTGAAGTCGCTCTAAGTGATAAACTTTCAAACGACGCATCACTTCGTACGATCCATCCATAATCTGTTCGTGCAACCATACCATTGTTGGGAGATGTGATCAAATCAGGAGGTTGGTAATTATACACTACTATTGGGTTCCTTACACCGTTACGAAAAGAAATTAAATTGAAAATCGTCGAATCCGTGTGAAACGGTGAAGTATATCGATGGAAACTCCAGCCAAACCACAAACTATCAACTGGAGTATCCTCCAACCAAATTAAATGATCGGTAAGCGTATCTATCCCAAGCGAAACCGGTTGACGAGGGTTCGTCAACGACCAACACTCCCAAAACAAGCCTATTACTGTTATCATTGTATCATTAATGATTTTAATGAAACCAGTTCGGTTAGTGGAGAATTGTCCTACGACTGCAGGTATCAATGTATCAAGATAAAAAACATTACCAGTATGAGTGTTAGGGTGTAAGTTATATGCATATGGCCATCGCACAACCCACTCGCTTACAACAGTATCCGAAGCAACTTCATGATATGCACCATCGTTATCTTGCTTAAAAATACTGTCGCGGTAGAAAAGAAAGTTGTGGTCACATATTGGTCTGAAATGGGGAGAACCATTCTGATAGTTGAACCGGGACAGGTCCCCGCCATAACTAAATGAAGTTCCCCAAAACCCTTCGTCGTTGGTGAATTGACTGTTGACTAATGACGCACCTTGGTACAGTGGTGATTCAATTCCATTCCAAGCTATGGAGCCGAGTGGGTAACCGTATTGTATCCGATTACCGATTCGTAATATATGATTAATTGAGTAACAATAATTAAAACTATGGAAGGTAGTCGGTGGAATACTTATTTGAAAAAGTTGGTGAAAGGAATCTGGTTGTAATCCGGTTTGTAAATAACCATAAAAATTATTAATGGAAGAGAATACTACCGTGTCGCCGAATGCAATCATTGCTTGCGGTTGGCGTGGTTGTAGGGTGTCACCAAGCCAGTCAAACGACTCACCCCATCGTGGAGTTGCGACGGCAATACCAAGCAGAAAACATAAAGAGAAGAATGCAATGATTCTACGCATAATTATTCCGGAACGAGTAGTTAGGAATAAGGTACTGCGAGTTATTATAAACTAATTGTGGTGTTACTTGTTACAATTTAATTTTGCAACGCACGTTACAGTTTCAGCTTCCAACTTTCGACAGTGGGCATCAATTTGTAGTCTGTTAAGTCAAGCTGTAGCGGAGTTACACAAATCCAACCGTCGGTAATAATTGTCTCGTCCACGTCAGCCGGTTCGTTGACGACTAATTTTTCCGCACCCATCCAATAATATACCCGGCCGCGGGGATCAACCCGTTTGTCGAAAAGCTCTTCGAAGCGGGCGCGTCCCTGCCGTCCGACTTTCACCCCTTTGATTTCACTTTCCGTTAACGCTGGTACATTTATGTTCAGCGTGGTAAATTCCGGCATCGGGCTCTCTAACAATTTTGCGGCAACAATCATTGCAAATTTCGCCGCTACGGAAAAATCCTTTGATTTGTAACTATCGAGTGAAATGGCAATAGCAGGATAGCCACTAATAGAACCCTCGGTCGCACCGGAAACAGTGCCTGAATAAATTACATTCAAACCGGTGTTGCTTCCTTGATTCACACCGGATAAAATGATGTCCGGTTTTTCGGTAACAATCTCCCGCAACGCCATTTTGACGCAATCCGCAGGCGTACCAGTTACCGCCCACCCCTTCATACTGTTTCGGTCATACGCTTCGATTCGCAAAGAATCGCTAATCGTAATAGCATGTCCGATTGCAGACATTTCGCGCGCGGGTGCTACAACAGTCGCTTCACCGTACTTAATCGCTTCGGACCAAAGGGCATGGATACCGGGTGCGTGAATACCATCGTCGTTTGTGATTAAAATTTTCATCCTTAGTGCTTTCGGTTATTTCGCGGTGTCGCGGAATTTGGCAATGCCCTGATAAAGTGCTTCCGCATATCTTTGTCTTCCATCGGTGCTTCCGAGAATTTTTGCATCTCGTTTATTGCTGATAAAAGCACACTCGAACAAAATCGCGGGCATACTGGCACCCACCAACACATAAAATCCGGCTTGATCGACACCGCGGTCGCTTAATCCAATTCGCTTTACCGCTTCCTTCTGAACATCTTCGGCCAGTTTCTGCGATTCTTTTAGGAATTGCGATTGCGCCATTGACAGCAATATCATTTTTTCACCGGTCATACCGGCATAAGCAGATTTATCCGATTCGAGTTGGACTACTTCATTTTCAAATTTCGACACTTCCAAGGCACGTTCAGTTTTTGCCGGTGACAGAAAGTAAGTCTCTATTCCACTGCCGTCTTTGTCGCGTGACGCATTGATATGGATGGATACGAACAATTTTCCACCTCTATGGTTCGCGATTTTTCCTCTATCCTGCAAAGTAACGAACGAATCCGAACTTCTTGTTAACACGACTCGCATCGTCCTGTCATTACGAAACAGTTCGGCGAGACGTTGTGCGATATCCAACGTAAGGTCTTTTTCTTTCAGCCCGTTGCCGCGAGCGCCAGGGTCTTTGCCACCATGACCGGCGTCAATGATGATGCAATCGAACTGCCAGCGTTTTTTGGCTTCATCGATTTTCGTGGATGCGGCTCCGGTTACTAATTTCGGTGTCATATTACCGGATTTTGATGTTGCTAAATATTCTTTCAATGAAATTCGCCACGACCGTGTCGAGAGGGTCTCGACAGTAGCAATTTCATTATTGAACGTAAGTACTACTTGTGGTGGGTCGTCATTGAAAAGTGTTTTAGTGGTTACGAGCCCTTTGGGAAAATCGGATGCAAAAAGTGAATCGACTACTTTCGCACCAGTCACTTTAATCGTGAATACGTTTTTTTGAAGTGCAGTCTCGACAAAAGGCCCTTTTGGCAATTGCAGGGTAAGTACAACCTCATCGTCATCAGTTTCCCCATGAATGCCTTTCCAAACTGCACCACTGGGTTTTAACGTCAATGACAACGTGCTGCTATCAAAAACGGCTTCTTCGAGCCCTTGCGCGGTTAGCTGGGTAACCGCCCATCCCAACGGAACCCAGTAATTATTATGGGTGCGTTCAACCGGCAACGGTAATTGCAAAATTTTGGTACCGACCCGAACCCACGGGTTACCAACCCGAAATGAAATTTCCTGTGGTAGCGAAACATATAACCAATTCCCATTTGAGTCGGTAGTAGTTTCAATGGCAAGTGATTTTGCGAGTGCGGCGACATCGACAAGTTCGAATGATCCGTGCTTGCGCAACGGAACGGGGGTCATTCCGCCGGCGCGAATCACCGATAACTCGACCTGCGCGAATGAAAGCGAGACGAGTACGAGCAACGCGATGGTTCCGATTAATCGTGGGACGAGCCGCTGTCCTGC
>CAZPUW010000009.1:0-20074 GCA_964589795.1 uncultured bacterium | reverse complement strand
TATTATTCGGTGAACCGGTTACGGAGTTACTATAGCCAACTGAGAGGTAGGTATTCGAATAAAGCAAATTATTTGTGATGAATATATCCGGTCCATTATCGTTGTGCCCAATGAAAGCGAAGCGTACACTGGGTTGGTTTAGTACACCATTTGGGAGCGATATTCGTGCAACACCACGGGTGAAAGTTGAAGGGGTTGTGTCGGTAGCAGTGAGACCTGCCACCAATGAAAGGGTATCTTGTGCATGGCGATACCACAGTGTGTTCCAAGCAGTACCATTATCGGTCGAATAAGCAAATTCTAAACCGTCATTGTTGGTTGCAGTATGACCTGCGGCGTAAGACCATTCGAAGACATATTCGGCTGAGTGCAGTCCGGTTGTTGTGATTGATGGGGTAAAAAGAGAATCCGTTTGACCACGCGCAGAATCGATACTACAGGGTAACCTCGCCCAATACGGATTTGTAAAACATGATGTCCAAGTGATTCCACTATCGGGGTTGCCTATCGTCCATCCATTTGGCGGAAACGCAGAATCAAAATTTGGTGACAACCGTACAATGTAATCAGTAAATGCGATATCTTGGCCATCATCGTTATAACTACCACCATACGTACTGTCCCAAACAACATTACCACTATCGCTAACGCGGGTGATCCAAATGTCAGAAGCAGCATTTATGGTTTTGGAGCCGATTATAACTAAGTCGCTTCCGGGATAATAAGATGTATCAGGATAAACGATTCTTGAAAACCGGTCATCTCCAGTACCACCCATTTTCTTAGTCCAAATTGTATCCCCGTTCGCGTGGCAATAAAGAATCAAACCATCGTCACCACGACCTGTGACGGCATTCTTACCGACAACAATAAAGGCATCGAACAACGGTTTAATTGCATACCCCTCGGAAGCAAGGTTGCCGCCATAAGTCCGAGACCAGAGTGAATCGCCGTTCGTATTTATTTTCATTACCCAGACAGATGAAACACCGCCATTCAATAACGAACCGCACAGGAGATAACCGTCGCCGATGTCACAACCGCCATAGAAATGCGAAGTCGCGGATGCGCCGTATGCATGTTGCCAGACATATTGACCTGCACTGTTTACTCTCGCGATAAATCCGTGAGTGTTGGCTTCACCGGCGATGATGACATCGCCGTTTGAACCTACGGGGAAGATGACTTGACCGATTCCAGTGCCGTTACCCGTTGGGGGATAAGTGATAGCCCAAGTTGAAGCGAGTGCCGGGAGGGAAAACACTGTAACGAAAAGGATTCCGACATACAAGGAAATTGAACAACGATTCATAGTAACCACCCTAAATTAAACAAATTGTTGATAATTTAATGAATAAAAATCAAATTACACAAACAATTGGTTATTTTAAGTGTGATAAATATCATTCGTCTACCACCAAAAAAAAAGACAGGTATGAGTACCTGTCTTTCTAAAAGTTGTTTCGGATAGATTATTTTTTTCGAAGTATGAAATGTACGCGGTCGTTGTGCTCACCACCCGGTAAGAACCCGACATCACCCAATGTTACCACCAAGCGGAAATCGCTTTTCTCTATCAGTGATTTTATCTCCTCGATTGCATAAATACGCTGCAGATGGTTTTCAGTGTATACAACATGTGGTTCTTCATCGCGTCGAATTTCAAAATCGTTATGATGGATGTGCAGTTCGGAGTCGAACCAACTATGACGGCGAAATTCAATACCATCCCGCCGGTGATGGTCGAACCAATTATTTAGATTTTTAACGCTATTGTGAAGCGTGCAAATATCGAAAACAAGTAAACCTTCGGGTTGAAGGGAGTTGGAGGCGTTCGTCAGAAAGGTGGAAATCTCACTCGGTTCGAGTAAGTAATTCAGTCCATCGTACACGACGAAAAGGTAAGCCAAATTCGGAAAGGTGAAATCTCGAAAGTCGGCGACGGTAAATGATATGGAGTGTGGTTGTTCTTCACTTTTTTTTTGCGCTGCGGCGATCATGTCCAGTGATTTATCGAAACCGCACACTTTATGCCCAAACCGGGAAATGCGAAGAGCGATACTTCCGGTACCGCACCCCCCTTCACACCACATACCGTTTGGTACCCGAAATCTTTCCGCGACCCGAATTAGATAGTCAGCCCATCGGACGTAATCAACATGCCACATTAAAACATCATACAGTGGGGCAAGGGTGCTGTAGGGTGTGCTCTCACGAATCTCGACACCTGCTACGCAAAGCGAAGGAGGTGCGATTTCGTGGCGAAATAACATGATTAATCCGTTATGACTTTTGCTCGTTGGTTAGAAGGAAACTGAGCGATTCAATTTCGAACGCCATGTTCTCCTGTCGTACAAAAATTCCTTCCGGAACATGAAGGGCAACTGGCGCGAAATTCAATATTGCCTTAACACCGGCACCAATCACTTCGTCCGCCGCATGCTGTGCTGCTTCTGCCGGTACCGCCAAAATGGCGATTTTTATACTGTTCCGGGGTACAAGCAGTTGGCTTTCACTCAAAGGATAAATCGTTAAATCCTGATGTTTGGTGCCGATTTTTTCCGGTGCACTATCGAGTAAAAGCTTGATATGAAAACCGCGCTGCCGGAATCCATCGTACGCTACCAACGCTCGTCCGATGTTGCCAACTCCCACCAGAGCGACATTCCACATCTTATTCAAGCCCAATAGTCGGCTGATGGTTTCGTGAAGTGACGCGACATTATAACCAAGTCCACGCCGACCGAATGCGCCGAAATACGATAAATCTTTACGAACCTGCGCGGCGGTGAGTTTATTTTCACGCGCTATCTGCTCGCTGGAAAGTGTGCGTTTATGTTGTTGGAGCGCGAGTTCCAGTGTGCGATGATACTTGGACAATCTTCTGATCGTTGCATCTGACTTCTTGTCCGTAGTCGCCATGTAGTTTCCCCCTATTGTTCGAATAAGTCGTTTTCGTTCTCTCCATCTTCACCTTCTTCTTCTGGCTCCGGTGCTACCCGCGCGATGTCGGCTATCGTTTCCCCTTCGTTCAAACGGATCAATCGCACCCCTTGCGTTGCCCGCCCCGTGACCCGAATCTGGTTGACAGATTGTCGGATAGCAGTACCACCGGTTGTAATAACCATTAAATCATCCGTATCCGAAACCAACATCAACGCTATCATCGGCCCGATACGGTTGGTGACCCGCACCGTCATAATGCCTTGACCGCCACGCCCTTGAACCCGGTACTCATCAAGCGACGAACGCTTGCCAAAACCGTGATTCGTTACCGCTAACAACGAAATATCCGGGTTCTTGTCGACATTCTTATCGACACAAACGCAACCGATCACATAATCATTGCGGTTGAGTTCAATTCCCTTTACCCCTTCGGTATCCCGTCCCATCGGTCGGGCTGTCTCTTCGTCAAACCGAATTGACTTTCCTTCATGGGTTCCAAGGATAATCTGCTGGGTACCGTCGGTCATCATTGCCTGAACCAAATCGTCACCATCACGCAATGATATCGCACGGATACCGGTTTTACGCTCAAATTTGAATTGATCTAAGGAAGTTTTCTTTATTTTGCCCAATCTAGTAACAAATACGATAAATTGCTCAGGATTAAAGTCCCTTGTTGGCAAAATTGCACGAATTTCTTCCCCGGATTCCCGATCGATTTGTATCAAATTGACGATTGGTGTACCCCGCGAAGCGCGGCCCATTGCCGGTATTTCGTGTACTTTGACTCTCAAACAACGTCCCTGATTCGTGAAAATCAGAAGGGTATCGTGGGACATTGCTGTGAAGAGGTGGTCGATCCAATCGGTTTCTTTCGGCTTTGTTGCTTGTAACCCTTTACCACCGCGGTTTTGACGGCGCAGGGTGTTGACGGGCATCCGTTTCACATATTGTTGGTGGCTGATGGTAACGAGCATTTCCTCGTTGGGGATGAGGTCTTCCCAACCGATATCACCGGTTTCAAGCACGACCCGCGTTCGGCGGTCGTCGCCATACTCTTCCGCAAGTTCGTGAAGTTCCCGTTTGATTTCTTCGCGCTGTTTTTCCGGGTGATCCAGCAAATATTGTAATTCGATGATTTGCTCACGAAGTGCCGTGATTTCATCTTCCAACTTCTGACGTTCGAGACCAGTTAAGCGGGAAAGCCGCATCTCGAGAATGGCTTTTGCCTGTTCCTCGGAGAGCCCGACCCCCTTCGTCACCTTGGCCATTTCCGGTGTAATCTTTAGCCGAGAAAGCAATGCCGCAGTCCGCTCATAGGCGAAAGCCGCCATCAAATTCTGCCGCGCTTCTTCAACTGTCTTTGCCGCGCGGATAATGGTGACAACTTTATCGATTTCATCGAGTGCGAGTCGCAAACCGAGCGCGATATGTAACCGATCTCGCGCTTTCCCTAAATCGAACTGCGCTCGTTTTATGATTACATCGAGCCGATGTTTTAAAAACTCGAGGCAGAGATCGCGGAGGGTACATACTTTCGGTGTACCATCGACCAACGCGATAAGTATGACACCAAACGTTGACTGTAATGTCGTATGAGCGTATAGGGCATTTAAGACGGTCGTTGCCATCGCATCGCGTTTTAACTCAATGACAACCCGCATACCGTCGCGATCCGATTCATCGCGAATATCGCTGATACCGTCGATTTTACTGTCATTCACCAATTCGACGATACGTTCGATTAATTTCCCTTTGTTGACCTGATAGGGAATTTCTTTGATGACGATACGCTGGCGGTTACCCTTTTCCGCATCTTCCACTTCGGCAAGACCACGAACCACAACCCGTCCGCGTCCGGTGATGTAAGCGTCGTAGATGCCATCTGTACCCTGAATGATTCCACCGGTAGGAAAATCGGGGGCAAAAATCGTTTCACTGCCTTTTGCCCGCGGAAGTTTAATAAGCTCTTCATTTGTTAATTCGGGATTATCGAGCAATGCTTCCAACAGCCAAACCACTTCGCGCAGGTTATGCGGAGGGATGCTGGTTGCCATACCGACGGCGATACCGGAGCTTCCGTTCACCAATAGATTCGGGAGTTTAGATGGGAGTACGGAAGGTTCTTTTAGCGTATCGTCGTAATTCGGAATGAATGCGACAGTGTCTTTTTCGAGGTCAGCTAACAATTCTTCGGCAATATGCATCAGCCGTGACTCGGTATATCGCATTGCAGCCGCACCGTCACCATCGACACTGCCGAAGTTCCCTTGTCCATCCACCAACGGATAGCGGAGGGAAAATGGTTGCGCCATGCGGACGAGGGTGTCGTAAATCGCGGAATCGCCGTGCGGATGGTATTTACCCATCACATCACCGACAACGCGGGCAGACTTGCGGTAGGCACGGCCGGCGCCCGCGCCGAGCTCCATCATGCCGTATAGCACACGGCGATGCACCGGCTTCAAACCGTCACGGACATCAGGGAGTGCGCGGGAGACGATGACCGACATCGAGTATTCGAGATAGGAATTCTTCATCTCCTCGACAATGTCAATCGGGAGATGATTTTCTGGTTCTAACGGTATTTGTTCTTTCATTTCTTCTTTTTGGTAAAGCTAAGAGAATCCGCACTCCCCTCACGTAAAACCGCTGTTCTACTGTTTTTCGATAAAAAAAGGAGACAATTGGCTCCAGAGAGTACAAGTGCACAAAGTATTGTGGGTTTCAAACCAGAAAAGATACGAAAAAAGAACAAATTTCACAAGAAAGTATTGAATAGTTATTAAGTGTAGAATAAAGTAATCATTAGACTTGTAGAAACGTTGTTTTATTTATTTTTCGCACTGTTTCCGAAAGCCCCCTACTATTTCGTAAATTAGGGTTGTCGGCATCTTAACGTCGGCAAGGTAGGTGAAGCATAAACGAAAAACATAAATTAGCGAAAATCGAAATCGTGGAGAAACCGGTAGCAGGTACGCTTCTGATTGCGCATCCTGTTATTCGCGATCCCAATTTCCGGCGGTCGGTCGTATTGCTGTGCGAGCATAATGAAGACGGAACGTATGGACTTGTGCTGAACCGTCCGACACCATTTCATCTTAGTGAAATCGTGGATGAACCGGTAATCGAATCGCCGATATTCCTTGGTGGCCCGGTACAACCCAATTCATTACACATTCTGCACCGCGTCGGTTCACGCATCGAGGGGTCGAAATCAGTTCGGGGACGCACCTTTTGGGGCGGGAGATTAGAAGCACTTGCACGAATGATCTCCGACAACGAAGCGAAACAAAGTGACGTGCGATTCTTTGTCGGCTACTCCGGGTGGGGAGAAGGACAACTCACCGAAGAGATAGAAAAAGGGGGATGGATACTCGCAAACAGCGATGACACGGTAATCTTCGATACCGATCCCCATGAGTTGTGGCGCGTATTGATGCGCAAAATGGGTGGCGAGTATGCATTGGTTTCTACCTATCCCGATGATCCTACGTTGAATTAAAATTGTTTGCTTAATGAGAAGGGCGGGTCTATTACCCGCCCTTTTTTTGAACAAATCTCAAAATCGTAGAAGAGAAGATTGCCGATTACATGTATATCCATTAATTTGTGAATAGTATTCAACCCACCTACACAATGCGAATGCACTATCTCATCCCAGAAGGAGGAGAAATGAAGTACCGATGGATTACCCTCTTCGTTTTTATATCACTTGCTTCCATGACGCAGTTCGCGCTGGCGTATGAAATCGACTTCTACACCTACAACCCCGATTTTACTTCCGGGTATTATATCATGTACAGTGGCGCTCCCGTTGGACAGGGCATACTGGTGCAAGTTATTCGACCAGGTTCCGATGGAATATTACATCCACCGACTTCAACTGGTGCTCCGAGTGGAACGAATGTGGAAGCGACAAGAATCGCTATAGGTGATGGCACACAAGAGGATGGTACGTGGGCTACGGTATTGAACGGTCATGTCGGTTCGGCAACAGGCGATCAACTTCAAGCCGGCACGAATATGTATTTCCGTGTTTGGTCAAATATCGCGTACGATGCAAGCTATCCGTTCCCTTCCGGTTCGCACTATTGCGATGGCGGCCCGTATGTTGTACCGGATTCGGTGCATGGAATCTGTAACCCACCAACCAGTCTTGGCCTTCATGACATCCAAGTAATTCCTACTTCGGCGAGTCCCAATTGGATGTTACGTCCTGATTTGGGGGACTTACCGGCATTGAGGGTAACGATTGGGGGAAATCTTCCACCCGATCCGGTTAACTATGGTTTGGTGTCGTTGGGTAATTATTACGATGTTACTTTTCATCTCGCAAATAACGGAACAGCTCCCTTACACGTCACCAACTTGGCAAGCACCGGCGATTATGCCGTACAAGGCAATACTTCTTATACCATTCTCCCCACGAATTCACAGGACGTAGTTGTACGATTTACACCTACCGCAACTGGAACAAGAACGGGCATATTTTCTGTTACACATGATGCCGTGGGTTCACCAACAACATTCAACGTAACAGGCACAGGTACCGGTACACCGTTCCTGTTGACAACAATCGGTGGTAACGCACCACCAAATCCGGTTGATTACGGTACGGTGCAATTGGGGAATGATAGTGACATTACCTTCCATCTCTCCAATGTGGGAACAGCTTCCATACTCATAGCGAACATGTCTACTTCGGGTGATTTTGCGGTGCTGGGCAATACCGGGTACAACATTACACCGGGCAATTCACAGGATGTGACAGTACGATTTACACCAAACATTACCGGTATCCGAGTTGGAACATTTTCATTTTCGCATAATGCACAGGGTTCACCGGCTACATTTAATTTGACCGGGAATGCGTATGGTATCCCTCGCGCACCGGAGAATCTTTCGATTACAACGGATGGGAATGACGCTATTCTTACTTGGTCGAAGGTGGATAGTACTGTGAATGGATTTCCGATTATAGTGGATGGTTATTTACTGTATGAACGAGCATCAGCAGAATCGCCGTGGGTGTTATTAAGTTCAATCGCTAATCGAAACGATACGACCTACACGGATGCCCATGCACTGTTATCCCAACCGATAATGTTCTATCGGGTAACGGCGTGGAGTGGCAGTTATTCATCCGACCGTGCACAACGCGCGATACCGCGTGATACGCCAGAAGCAGAAGTGCATAAAATAATAAGGTGGGGTGTTTCGCAATAAAAAAGGTGCGAGTAATCGCGCCTTTTTGATTTGCGAGGAATCTGTTGGCTAAGAGATGATTGTGAAAACTTCAATTTTGTTTTTTTTTACTTATAAGCTTGGTGAGATTATTTCAAATCCTTTCTCCCATAAACGTAATTCTCTTTCGCTAGCAGTCTTTAAAATTGCTTCACAGAAAGAAGTACCAGTACCATCTCGTCTAACGCATTTATAATAACCTAAACCAGGTGTATTAGTTTCTTTTACAGTTAACAAACTACCGTAGGGAAACTCAGCATTACCTTCCATTACAACTACGAGATCATTAATATTAAATGTATTCCTCATTCGCTCCTTTCAATAACTAACAATACCATATGGGATAAAGCTTATTTTGTAGCTAATTACAGATTACCCAATGCACTTCATCTCTTTATGATATCTCACTTTTATTTAATGGTAGTACAATATTGTACCACTATCTCCTACAGCCCAACCATTATTAGCATTTATAAATGCAACACAACGAAGTGACTTGGTTGTTCCGCTACTTTGTGTGTTCCATGAACTACCACCATTCGTTGTATGGAGTGTGACATTACCTTCACTGGTTTCAAGTTCTCCTCCCACTACCCAACCATAATTCGCATCAACAAATGAGACGCTAAACAGGTCATACGCAGTGCCACTTGATTGAGTTAACCAAGATGTACCGCCATTAGTAGTATGAAGTATTACTCCACCTTGCCCCACTGCCCAGCCATCGTTTACATCGGAAAATGCCACTCCATTAAGATAATTTGTTGTGCCACTTGACTGTCTAACCCAGGGTTCTCCTCCATAAGCAGTATATAGAATAGTTCCACTTTCCCCCACAGCCCAGCCATTATTTGCATTCACAAATTTGACGCTTCGGAGTTCATTTATTGTTCCGCTTATTTGTGTTGTCCATAATTCACCACCACTTGTAGTATGCAAAACAGTACCTAAACTTCCTACAATCCATCCAGTGTTTGAATCCGTAAAAGAGACGCTAAGTAGAGCCGTTGTTACTCCACTGTTTTGAATCATCCAAGACACTCCAGCATTCGTTGTATGCAGAATATCGCTCCCTACCACCCAAACTTTGTTTCTGTCGGTAGCGCAGATCCCATCATATTGGCCCGGTATTCCACTACCTAAATATAGCCATGATGCTCCACCATTAGTCGTACGTCTGCTATAAGAAAGTAATCTTTCTATAGCCCAACCATTGTTTTCATCTGCAAAAGCGACACCAATAAGTCTATTTGCTATTCCGCTAATTTGAGTATTCCAACTATGGTTAACAGGTAAATTGGGCGATGTTGAAGACGTAGTATTCTTTTGACAAGCAGTTGGAGATAACGAATTTATGAGTAGTAAACAAAAGAAAAACCATTTTGCTTTTATTTGGGACTTTTTAGTAAGCGGGTACATACAAACCTCCTCAAATCAGTAAGGTCGAGTAGTAGTTAGCAGAAGTGAAGTTGAGTAGCTACTTTAACTTTAAGTTATTAATCAATTCTAAAGTTATCAATATAAATTCGTCCTCTTTACTCTTTTCCTCATTGCCGAATACTTAACGCCCATTGCCCGCCTTCGGCACACTCAACCCCATTATTATCCCCAACGCTACCGACCACACTGCCGCAAGTCCAATCTGATATTCGCGGGGAAGTGAGAACGTCACGGTATGCGCCGGTATCCAGAACCAGAGCAATGTCCACCATGCTTTTTGGATGTTGGTAAAGTCGAGCCGCCACGACAAAAGATTCTCTTCGAGCCGATGAAAGAACATCATTTGCGGCCCGAACAAAATATTAGTGAGTACTGAGAGGATGAATGCGAACAAGATTCCTTCACTGAAAACTTCCGGCAACATCTTGTGCTCGAGCAATCCGCCGACAAACCCGCGCATCCCCGTAAAACCATATTTGATGATGATTCCCAGCACCGCCCACGCGACAATTTTCCCGGCAAGTATCGGCAGTGTGCAAGGCAGTGCGAATCGTTTTTCCCGCAACCAAAACGAAATCAATTCACCGAGTGTTCCGAGGATTCCGAATTGAATCATTGCGGAAATCATCGGATTTTCCGTTACCCATTGAATGTACCAATCCATGTTGTTCTCCTATTTGTCATTGCGAGGTACGAAGTGATGAAGCAATCTCATACGATTACAATGACTTTTATACAGCTTCCCGTAAACTCTTTGCAAATATCCAACCCACCACCGCGCATAACGCTCCACCGATTCCAATCGTGAAGAAAACGATTCGCGCCGAGTAAAAAGAAAGCGCAATTCCTGTCAGTGCTGACGACAACGCTGTCATCCCGACCACCGCAATCGCTATCATCGCGAATACCCGTCCCGTCAATTCACGCGGGGTTATCTCTTGTATCAATGATGCGCGCGGTACCATCAAAAACGGTATCGCCATCGAGTGAACCACAAACGTGATTTGCAACGCGAGTAGTGAATGCACCCAAAGCACCGGAATGAATGTCAAGCCGTCGAGAAACATTCCCATCAACAACAGTTTCCCTTTCGGTACCCGTTTCCCAATCCACAACATGACGAGCGTGCCGGTTATCATCCCGATTGCATAAGCCACTTCCGTACTTGCGTATGCTCCCGCCCCGCGCAAGAGTTCTTTCTTTACGAAAACAGGAGTACCGACATTCGCGGGTCCCATGATGAACAGATTGTCGGTAATTGTCAGAAGTAACAGCGGTAACAAAATCGGATGCTTGAGCGCGAATTTTAGAGCAGATATAATATCGCTCATTCCGAAGTCACTCGGCAACTTTCGCGTTTCTTCGTGCGGCACTTTCATCGCGAGAATGCATGCGAATGAACCTAAATAGAACAATGCATCTACAGTAAACAGATGTACTTTTCCGAACCATTGCAGTAGAATCGCCGCGACTGCCGGCCCTAACAAAAGAGAAAATTGCCACGATGTTTGAATCATCGTGTTTGCCCGCATCAACTGGTTGGTCGGTACGATTTTCGGTAAGAGCGCATCCCGCGCCGGATAGAAAAATACCGCCGCACACGCAAGCGCAAATGCGTTTATAGTAAGAACTGTAGGAGAAAGCCATTGGAAAAATGCGGCAAATGGGAGGAAAAGAACAATCGCGAAACGCAATAAATCCGCTGTTAGCATAACTTTACGTTTACTTCCGCGGTCAGCGAGTGCCCCGGCGAACAGTGCGAGGAACATCGACGGTAAATACGACGCCATCGCCGCGAATCCGGTTACAGTTTCCGAACCGGATAACTCCAGTACCAACCACAGCAAACCAATTTGATAAATGGAGTCGCCGCTCTGGCTAATAACTTGTCCCAACCAGAGCATTCCGACATTCCGGTTGGGAAACAGCCGCTGGATTCTTAGCGATAGTGCTTGCATTGCGTCAATTTGACTTGTATTTCTTCACTTGTCAAGCAGTTTGTATGTATCTTTTCTTATGAGCCAACCTTACCGAATCTCCAAATCCAAGTACCTTGCCGGTTTACAGTGCCATAAACTGATTTGGTACTGGTTCCATGCCAAAGAATTGATTCCGCAACCCGACGCTTCCACACAAGCAGTATTCGACCAAGGTAATGCAATCGGAGAATTAGCACGCAAGTGCTATCCGAATGGAATCGATTTATCGCAAGTAATGGATATCGAAGAGGTAATTGCTCGAACGAAAGAAGCGGTTAATGAGCGTCGTCAAATTTTTGAGGCGGGATTCGCTACAGCGAATTCATTTGCCCGTGCGGATATTCTGAATCCAGTACGAGATGATGAATGGGACATCATCGAAGTAAAAAGTTCGACGAATGCAAAATTAGTTCACAAACACGACCTCGCCCATCAACGCTACACCTACGAACGTGCCGGTCTCAAAATTCACAATTGCTATGTCTGCGTTATCAACGCTAACTATACTCGCGAAGGGGAGCTCGATCTCGATGAACTTTTTACATTAATCGATGTTACACAAGGGGTCGAGGAGTTACTACCGGCAATCGAACCGAATCTCGAACGGTTGCAACAGGTTTTGGCGATGCCCAACGAGCCGTATGTTCGAATCGGGAAACATTGTAATTCACCCAATCATTGCCCGATGCATGACATCTGTTGGAATTTCTTACCGACCGACAGCGTTTTTACGCTCACGCATGCTGGCGAACGCGCATTCAAATGGCTTGACGATGGTATCGCTGACCTCCGCGAGATACCGCTGAAAGCAAAATTGTCGCGGCTTCAAACGATTCAATTAAATGCATTACGAACTGAAGAAATTTACGTCGATAAAGCTGCAATCGCTGAATTTCTGAAGAAAATTCGCTATCCACTTTCATTTCTCGATTTTGAAACAGTCGCTCCGGCAATTCCACCATATTCCGGTGTCCACCCCTATCAAAACACACCATTCCAGTTTTCTCTGCATCGCTTAGAGTCACCTGATTCCGAGTTGTTGCAATATTCGTTTCTTGCCGACGGTACTGCCGACCCTCGTCCTGAACTGCTCGAAAAACTACAATTGTGGTTAGGAACAAAAGGGTCGGTACTTGCGTATAATGCGGGATTCGAAATTGGAGTATTGGATGCGGCAACGGTTCAATTTTCCAAATTCCGACCATGGTTCGAGCAAGTAAGATACCGGTTTGTCGATTTGCTGTCACCGTTTCGCTCTTTCCATTACTACCATCCGGCACAACGGGGAAGTGCTTCCATTAAATCGGTGTTACCGGCAATGACCGGACGTAAGTACTCCGATTTGGACATCGGTGACGGTCAATTAGCCAGCACAGAGTTCATCCGTACGCACTTTTATCCCGTTTCCGAGCAAGAAAAGCAAGTAGTGCGGGAACGCCTGCTCGCTTACTGCGGACTGGATACCGAAGCAATGGTTTTGTTGTTACGTGAATTGGAACAATTAACCAAATAACCGGTAAATTATCATCTTTGATATTGTTCCACGTACATTAACATCACTCTCGTATTACATACAGCTACGTTATTATTTGTGGGGAAGCTTTAGGATCTTAGGAGGATTCATGTTACGTAAGTATTCGATTTTATTCATTGGCGTGATTGCTGTCAGCTTGACGGCGCTCGTCTGGGCATGTGGCGGAAACTGTTCCAGTACGACTAAAACTGCGGCAATGAATGCGGCAGATTGTCCTTATATGGCACAACATGCCGACGCAAATGGTGCCGCTTGTAACGGTCAATGCCCATATCACAACAAGACCGCATCGGCTTCGGTTGCATTAACAGCAGGCTCGGACCCGGCTCCGGTGGCTACTGCCGACAAAGATTGCAGTAAGTGCGATGGCACCGTGAAAACCGCTGATACGAAAGTTACGAACGGTTCGAAATGCTCCATGCACGGTAAAACCGCATCAGGTGAGTGCACGATGAAAGCCGGTGAAACAGCCGCCGCCGCAACCACCGCGACCAAAGACGGCGATACAAAAGTTGAAGCGAAAGCCGCCGACAAACTTCCCGATGGTATTACCGAAGCGAATGTGTACACGCTTGCCGATGGCACCAAACGGTTTGTTTGCCCGGTGATGCAGTCCCACATGAATGTCGCCGACGCGAAAGACCATTTTGATTTTGAGGGTAAACGGTACTACCTCTGTTGTGCGGGTTGCATCGATAAGATGACCGCCGACCCCAAGGTCTATATCGACGCGTTAGTCGTACCGGCAAATGTCGTGAGGATGGATGGCAAGAAGGAAGTTTTTGTTTGCCCGGTATCGAAAGAAGAAGGCAATGTGACTTCGAAATCATTGTTCGTGGATAACGGTGGCAAGCGCTACTACATGTGCTGCAGCCATTGCCCCGACAAGTTCAAAGCCGACCCATCCAAGTTCATGCCGAAAACAGAAAAACCGGCAGACAATACCAAGTCGTAATCATTCATAGACGGAACACTCTTGTTCCATTATTAAGTGTGTTGAAAAAGTGGGAGTGTTGAACTCCCACTTTTTTGTTTTTCACAAACCTTATTCCCTATAACCCCTATCTTCCCGGATGCCCGTAAGTGTCCATTTGTGGTATCATTGTACGGTATTGCTCGTTTGTAATACTGTTGTGCCACAAACCCATTGCCTGCGCTAAAATCCATACACCAACGAATATTGTGCACATCGCTATTCCGATTTTCCTCACTGAAATGGGACGATAAGCAATTATGTCTTGGATTGATTCTTCACCAACCGTTGCCTTACTTTCGGTGCGGGGGATGATAGAAAGGCGTTCGACATTCAAAGCCGCCGGAACCGGACAGCTCGCGACGCAATCGAAACACCCGGTGCATTCCACCGATATTATTTTCGCTTTGCTCATCACCGGAAGCCGTGCCGGGCATGCCTTGTCGCAAAGGCCGCAGTCGATGCAACTTCCGGCAGTACGCACGACTTTAGTCGGCGACATCCATGTGAACAATCCCAATAGCGCACCGTACGGACACAAATAGCGGCACCACAATCCATTCACGAAAATGGAGCCGATAATCAAAAATCCCAATACAACGATTCCGACAGTTCCTAACCGGGTGAAGAATACTCCCATCTTGATATCGGCAACGTGATTGTAATCGCTGTAAAGAAAAGCATGGGTCCCCTCGAGACCCATATAGAAAATCGAACCAACGAAGAAAAATAGCAGGACATATTTCAGTGTTCCCAACATAAAATCGATGCTGTTCCACAACTTGAAATTCCGCCCGAAAATTTTTCGACCAAGCATTGCGAGGTATTCGGAAATGGTTCCTACCGGACACAACCAAGAGCAGAATGCTTTGCGGAATAGAAGCGAAATGGCGAGAAACGTGAGGAACAAAATCGTAGCGGCAGGATGAATGGTATTGAGCGTACCGTTCGAAATCCAATCAACAGTTCCCATCATACCGGTAATCGGTAAAAACCCATCCACACCCGTCGGTCTTGTCGTATGTAGGACAGACATTCCTGTCTGTCCACCATTTTCATTCGTCACTCCTTGTATAAAAAAGTAGAATTGAAACCCCAACACGACGCATAGCGCGACCATCGAGAGTTGGACGATAGTACGCCATTTGTAACGGCGCAGTTGTTTACCGCCCCACGTCTCAGCACGTCTGCGTAACAGGTCTTCTTTTTTCTTCTCTTTCGCCATTGCGACTAAATTTACCGCAATCGCTTTCCCCGTCGCATTCATTTGTCCATCTCCAACCTTTGTGTATAATATCGCAAAGTTGAGCGTGACTCGTTTTGACATTGGTCAAGTGCGGAAAAAGTGATTAGTTTGATAGTAATACACATAAATCTGTAAGTATATTCTCAAATCATAAGGAGTACTATATGAGCGCAAAGCAAGAGCAACAAATTATGCTTAGTGAGGAGTTGCGGACAGCGGTACGACTAATCAAGGCAGGACTCTGCGAAATAAGTAGAATCGACGGTGCTAATGACTTTTTTCATTTGCCGATTTTGCTCCTCTCATCTGGGATTGAACGCTTTATGAAAGTGGTAATCTGTTGCCACTACTTAGAATTGAATAAGCATTTTCCAGATAAGAGTATATTTCCAAAAGGGAAAAATGGGCATGATTTAGTGTGGTTATTAAACAAAATCACAAACGAATGTTTTTCTGATAATTATTTGAAAAGAATCCCTGCGGCACAAACTGACGTTAATTTTTTGCGAAGCAATGAACGGTTGACGAAAATTGTCAAAATCATTTCCGATTTCGGGCAAAGTGCGAGATATTATAACCTCAATGTTGTTTTGGGTGATTCAAATCCAGGTTTATCACCAGATCAAGAATGGGGAATACTCGAAACTGAGATACTTCAGGACGATCCAACTTGGAAACAAAGAATAGTTGATCCCCAACAGAGTCACTCTGTTCACCAAAAAATTAATAAAGAGTTAATGTCACGCTGTGAAAGGTTATTACAAAGCTTAAGCCGACTTTTTACGATTGGTGGGTTGGGCGAATTTGCACTGCAAATTTCGTTTCATACATCCACTTTTCTTTGTCTACAAGATGAATAATTTGGAAGCGGAGATAAAAAAGTAGAAACATGATGGTATGAGGATATCCATACTTGAATATACAAGATTCACTGGAAGTTGAAACTTGCGACCGGTTGATTACAAGTTCTGTCGAGTTATTACACAAAAAAATTGCAAAAAAATATAATTTCATAGTTCTCTTGTTAGCAATTCACAATAAGAATACGACTTTTCATTTAATATAGTGTTCCACATATCAAACTGTGGATTGAACAATTTGTGTCTCGAGGTGGTGTACCCAATCAATTTACTTTAAGAGGGCTATCATGATTGGAACGTACAATAGTTCAATTACTAGAGTGCAACCTTTTTTTCGGATGTTGTTTATGCAAGATTCAAGTGGACAAAAATGGATTCCGGAGTTACTCGCAGAATGCCCAATAAACAAGTCCTATGCGGAGGTTTTAAGTCATTTTGGCCGTGACATATTGAGTGAATCTTTAATTAAACGTAAGTATTCTGATAAAGTACTAAAACATCATGGTATTCCCGCAATAATTTTGGAGAAGTGTTTCGAGTACCGTTTGCCACCGCCCCGAGAATTTCTACGATGGATGATTAACAACTTTGAGCAAATAGGATGGCCGGATCACGGATGTACTAACTATAGCCAAAAAACCTTGGACTATATATATCGTTTAAGAGGCGATATGGGGCCCTATACAATGGAGAAAACTAAAGCTGAGACAATTAGTAAATTGGACGAATGGGGTATAGAGAGCAAAAAACTAAAATGGTGGGCATTTGAAGGTTTCACCTATATAGATTGTTACATTGAGAGCAGTCACTTTATTCTAGCGATAGAGGGAAAGCGAACAGAAAGAGTAATCAAGCGAAGTACTTGGTATGATAGACGAAACCAGATTATTCGTAATCTCGAAACAACACAACAAGACGCTAGGAGGAAAAAAAAAGAGTTTGCTTTGATTCTGATTACAGAAACTCCAAATGATCCGGTTACACTAAAAATCATCGAAGAGAGTCTTCCACATTTTACTTCAGAAGAGCGGAGCGAACTTCTGAAGCACTATCTGGGCAGTATCACCTGGAAACAGGCCTGCGATGCAACTGGTTTAGAATTCTCAGCTCTACCAAATACAACTGAAGATGCGATTAAATTGCTGGGATAAATATTTTCATTCCTTCGTACCACTATTGAACTTCCTGTTTTATATACCCATATTACTGTTGTGACGTTAAGTAGGGGTATCCATGATACTGCAATATTTACAGACTGCGCTGAAAAACGCGAAGTACAAACTGTATAAGGATGGTAGTTATTACGGGGAGATTCCCGGTTTTAACGGGGTTTGTGCGAATGAAGCGACCCTCGAATCGTGCCGGGAAGAGCTCGCGTCGGTATTGGAGGATTGGGTTCTCATCCACATTCACCAACATGTAGAACTACCCGAAGTGGACGGTTTGTCACTCACAGTGAAGGTGCCCACAAGTGCCGCCGCTTAAACCTATCAAACGACGCGAGTTCATTCAATATTTAAAACAACTTGGTTTTGAAGGGCCCTTTCCCGGTGGAAAACACGAGACGATGCGAAAGGGTACGAGATTTTTAGTGTTACCCAATCCACACCATGACGACATTTCTGGTGAATTCTTGTCGGATTTGCTTAAACAAGCAGGTGTGACACGCAAAGAATGGGAAGCACTAAAATAGAACCGGCTCCGTTTCTACTTTCCCCCACATCAGACACACCCGAAAAGCCATGACACCCCAAATGCCTCTCACCTCCATAACCCCAGCCAACGTCGATGAAACCGGTTTCTTCTGCTGTATGAGTAAGAAGAATAGTCCCGGCTACCAACGAAAGCTCGTATGGTTGCAGGAACGCTTTACCGAAGGTCTGAAAATTAAATTGTTGCCGATGCCAGAACGGGGGTTTATCGAATACATCCCCGGCGAATTTGCATGGCGTACCGTGAATGCAGACGGATACATGTTTATCCATTGTCTATGGGTCGTTGGAAAAAGCAAGGGTAAGGGTTTTGGTAGGTATCTGTTACAAGCGTGTGAAAACGATGCCCGAAAGTTGGGAATGGCTGGTGTTGCCGTAGTTGCAAGTCGCGCCAATTGGTCAACCAGCGAGAAGATTTTCCTTGAAAATGGTTTTCAGACGGTAGAAAAAGCCAAACCCGCTTTTTCGCTAATGGTGAAAAAATTTCGCGACGCACCTAATCCGTCGTTCATCCCGAAGATCGAAAATCGTGTAAGCCAGTATCAGGATGGGTTCACCGTCTTCCTTTCCGGTCAATGCCCCTACCTCGATGATGCTGTCGCTTCGGTAGAAGCTATCGCTAAAGCCGGGAACGAAAAATGTACGTTGATAACTTTACAAACTGCCGCAGAAGTACGAGCCCTCAGTCCGACAGCGTATGGTGTGTTTGATATTATCTACCATGGTCGGGAAATCTCTTACCATTATCTATATCAAAAAGATATTTTATCGCGTATTGACAAGTAAAAAGCTTAGGCATGCGTGAGCGATTAATATCCATCTTGTTTTGTTTAAAACCCAACCCAACGGCCAAACTTTATTCTATTTCCCGGTTTTGTTGAGCAACTTTTGTAGTTCTACATGCATCGCTTTCAGTTCTCCAAGCTCGGCTTTAATCAAAGCAAATTCCTCACTCGCGCGCTTTTCGATGCGTTCGCCGGTTATTCTCGTACCCGCTTGTAATACCGACAACAAAACCAACTGTAAGTATGCGGATGAGATATACATACAAACCGTTAACGCCGGAGGGAAAAGTATCGGGAGTGTTGCGATGGCACAAAAGAGCCAAAACGTGTGCATTTTTCCCAGTTGATCGATAATCCAAAGTGCGATATGCTCGTTAAGTTTGCTTAGAAAGTTCATGGATGGGGCCCCGCATTATAGGTTAATGAGTCGTGTTTCCCGTAACGACTTTCCTTTTTCGGCAAGATTATCACAAAATAATACGTTCAATTTTCCTACCGTACTGCACGACCGCCAGTGATTTGTGGTTGGATTCCAATAGGGAGCTTGTTTTCTCATCTCCTTGCCTATCCCCTCATCTCCCGTTACCTTATCTACTTACTCCTACTCAAACACGGAGGATAACCAGTGAAAAAATACGACGTTGTAGGCATTGGCGTACCGGTAACCGACATCTTTTTGGTCAATCCTGATGTTGTCTCTTTCTCGCTCGAAACGAGCGAAGCGAAGAAGACCTATGTCGGTTTGGAAACCGGCTCAAAATCCCCCTCCCGTATTCAAAATTTCACCGGTGGTTCGTCCGCCAATTCCCTTGCCGCGCTTGCCAATCTTGGTGGTCTGAAACTTGGTTACGTTGGTGTGGTCGGTACCGACCAATATTCTTCGATATTGGTGGACGACCTTGAGCACCGTGGTATCGATGTGTCAGGTGTTATCCGCAAACACGGTTTTCTGAGTGGTGTCTCGATTATTTTAACTGGTGGCGGCGGTGTCCGTGACCGCGCGATTTCCGTCGATCACGGAACAGGTGAGCACCTATCCCACCGCGATTTGGTTTGGGCGGAAGAAATTATTTCTGCGGCAAAATGGGTGGATGTGACTTCTCTTCCGGGTGTGTCGATACAACCGGTTCGCGAATTACTCCAAAAGCTTCGGACGAACGACGACCCGATTAAAGTATTCTTTGCCCCCTCCGCTTCGATGATTCACCGAAACCTCCCCGCTATTCAGGAGTGGGTCTCCGAATGCGATGCATTGGCAATGAATGATGAAGAGTTGATGTTGCTCACCGAAAAGCATAAACTCGATGAATGTTTCCAGTGGCTCACCGATCACGGTGCGCCCGCGACTTTCA
>CAZPUW010000008.1:0-20368 GCA_964589795.1 uncultured bacterium | reverse complement strand
GATGGCAGCGTAATCGAGAAGCTCGCATTGCTGGTATCGAGACCGAGTGAGTCACCCGGCAGGCAAATCAGGATGCGTGCATTCTGCGAACGTGTACCGGACACCGCCCAAGCGCGAAGCGTATCAGTCGGAAGTACACCGGTAAATAATTGTGACCACGGACCTGCTACACCGCTGCGGCTCAAGTAAATGCGTGCGGTAGTCGCAGCCGGAACTCCGGTTTCGATTCTAAAGCGTATCGTATCGGAGGTGCCGAGGCGGAACGATTCACCGCCATTGGGACGGATTACCGTCAACAATGCGTGACGTACCCGGAAGGTGTTTGTCATAAACTGCGCATTGGTATCCACCGTAGATATGAAACGAATTCGAGCCGCAGTAGAAAGATCGGCGGAAGTCGGTGTCCAGATGTACGATGTTCCGGTACTTGCGATGTTCGAAGCGATGCTGACCCACGTTCCGGTCGGATAGTTACGGTTGATTTGAATATTCATGTTACCAACCATATTTGTATTCGTCCACCGGAGTGTATCGGGGATCAAAATCCTCGCAACCGTGTCACTCACAGAAGTGTGTGTTTGTACGGTAAAGGTCGGCAATCCAATACCAAATACGGCATTGCTGGTATCACCAATCGCGTTGTTTGCGACCGAGAGAACACGAACCAACGCGTTGGTCGTTGCCGGACCGGAAACTGTCCATAGTGTTTGTCCACTGTTTGCAATGGATGCAAACAATGTTGTCCATGGGCCGGCTGTTCCAGCGCGACTTAAGTCGATACGAACGTTACCGGAAAGGAATTGACTCGTCCAACGAATTGTATCAGTTCGGGTAATGACGAATGATTCGCCGCCGTTCGGACGTGTCACCGCGACTACCGTAGCGCCAATTGTAAAGTTGGTGTCACTCATATCGTGAACGGATGTATCGGCAAGATTGGTGATTCTAATACGTGCGTTAGTCGTCGCGGTACCAGTCACTGTCCACAATAATCGATGGGCAGCATCTGCCGTACTCGCACTAATTGTTTCCCAAGTGCCGGACGGATAATTGCGGTTCAGCTCAATTATATCGTTGCCGATTGCATTGGTGCTTGTCCACAAAATCGAGTCTGTCGTACCGATTACGAATGCGGTTGTAACCGTATTTGGTCGGGTTACCGTAATCGTCGGCGATTGGATTGAGAAGTTGGCGTTGCTGGTATCGCCTATCGTCGGGTACACGACAGAACTTATTCGGACGCGTGCCGTTGTCGTCGGAAGACCCGTTACCGGCCAGAAATAAGGTGAGCTATTCGCTGCTACCGTCGTGACGGAATCCCATGAACCATTGCTGTAGTTGCGATTCACTTCGATGAATACGTTTCCGGCTAAGTTCGTTTGGGTCCACTTGATACTGTCAGTTCTTCCAATCACAAATGTTTCGCCGCCATTTGGACGAGTTAACGCAAGTGTCGGAGTTGCAATCGTGAAGTTGGAATCGCTGATGTCACTGACAACTGTGTCACCGGCAAGGGAAACAATGCGAATTCTCGATGTTGTCGAATTCGCGCCTGCTACCAACCAAGGCACCGAACCGCTATTCAACGTGGATGGAATAATCGTCGACCACGCTGAAGTCGTCGGATAACTGCGATTCAAGTCGATGCGCACGTTACTCGCCGCCGATAAGTCGGTACTCGTCCAACGAATAGTGTCAGTTGAACCGACAATGAATACTGTCGATGCCAAATTCGGACGGGTAATCGTTATAGTCGGTCGATAAATAGTAAAGTTCGCACTGCTGAATACCGATGCGTTTGTATCGAACGAAGAGACGACCCGGAACCGGCAGTTCCGCGACGCATTTTCCGTAACCAACCAGTTATAACCGGAATCAGTCACGGCGATATTGCTGGCCAATGTTTCCCACGTTCCAGAAGGATAGTTACGATTAAGTTTAATTTGTAACGTACCGACCAGCGATGGATATGCCGAGAAACGAATTCGTGTATACGTGCCGGTGAGTAAGGAGTCGAGTGGGTTGCCGTTCGTATCGGCAAGCGCAGCGATGGTCATCGGCGGTGCCACGATAGAAAAGTCAGCCGGAGATATACCGTTATAAGTCGGTTGGTTCACTGAACTGATTCGCATACGGGCATTATTCGTTAACGGCCCGGTTGGAATCCAACTTTCCACTCCATCGTTTGGAGTCGTCGGAATAATTGTCGTCCAAGTTGTATCAGTCGAATAGTGCCTTCTGATATCGATCCGAACCGGACCGGTCAGGTATTGGCTCGACCATGTGAGCAACATTGGTACACCAACAGTATCCGTTTCATCACTGGGATGGATAACTGCAATTCCAGGCGCAGTAATAATAAAATCGTTATTGCTTGTATCACCGATTGCACCGCTTGTAATACGAATTCGGGCGTTCACACTAGTGGCACCGGTAAGGGTGAAAGTATAGATGGTGTCAGTGGGGGGGCGGGTTGCAATAGGTTCCCAAGTGTCACCGGGATAGGTACGATTCAATTCGATGTTGACGGTTCCTTCAACACCGCTGGTTCGCCATCGAACCGTATCGGTGTGGCCAACCACCCAAGTTTCTCCGCCGATCGGCGAAATTAAACTGATACCGGTAGCAAGAATCGAAAGGTTGCTTGAACTCATATCAACTAAAGTAGGTTGATCAATCGATTGAATTCGGATACGTGCATTGGGTGCGGATGGTCCCGAGACCGTCCAGTTGAAAACTGTGTCGGTTGCCGGAACGGTTCCGATTGATGTCCACGCACCGGAAGGATAAGTGCGGTTAATCGAAACGTCGATATTTCCGGTTAAGCCAACGGCTAAAAATTGGATGGGATATATCGAACCGGCATTTAGCACTTGACCACCAAGCGGCGAAATTAAATGCACACCGGAAGTTCGTCCGGTATGGGCGCCGCCGGCAATCATCGTCAGCGAATCGGGAAATAGCAGTTGTTCGACGATACCGCCACTGTTGTTGTCGACAACCGGGACAGTAGGCAGTACACCGCCAGCCAATGTTGCGTCGCAATAATACGTACCTGCGGCGGGGACCCAATTTTCTTCCTGGATGCCGGTAGTGTCGGTCGTATTAAAAGCGCGGAGATAAAAATGTCTACCACCGATTGCAACACCGGGTTGACGTTCACCAATTGCGTAGGCAGTTAAAGTGGAATAGAAGATACCGTTATAAGTGGGGTCGGTAACATCAAAACCGTCACCTATTCGAATATACCCTACAACATGGTCGTCGGCACTGGGTAAACCATTTGGAAGCGCCGGCGCGATGCCATCCCCCAACGTATCCTCAATTGCCACGATTATGCTTCCGACCGGCATTAAGCTTCCATCATGGGTGCGGACGGGAGCCGGTAGCTCTCCGGTGCCCACGTTATAATCGGTCAGATCCCATTGGTACGGGAAGGCATAAGCCATCGCGCTAAGCAGGAATAAACTCAGAATTAGAAAAGCATTGCGAAACGTTCGATTCATACTTTTTCCTTTCGTTTTCTTTTCAATCCAATTAGTTAAAAAACAATATGCAGTTTACCGCAGTTCAAACAGCCAAATATACATCGGAGAATGCGAAAAAGATACCAATCATAAAACTTACACGAAATTTTCTTCAATGTTCATTTTACGGCATTCAGCACAGGTGCCGAATAATTGAAATTGATGGCCGGTCAAGTGAAAATCAAACCTTGCAGCGATTTCCTCTTGAAGTCGTTCTAAAATCGGGTCGAAAAACTCAATAACTTTCCCGCAAGTATCGCAAATCAGGTGATCGTGGTGGCCTTCTCCCTTCGCCGCATTTTCGTAATGGGCATGGCCTTCGCCAAAATCGACTTTGCGTACCAAACCGGCTTCGACGAGATGGATTAAGGTTCGATATACAGTGGCGCGTGATACTCTTGAGCCGTTCTTCTGTAATAAGTACGCAAGTTCTTCCGCTTGTAAGTGTTCCTCGGTATCCAAAACAGCGTGAAGAATCTGTATCCGTTCGGGTGTAACACGAAGACCCCGGCTTTGCAGAAATAGGCGGAACCGACGTTCAGCGGATCCGATAGGTTGTGGAGGCATACGGTTTTTCGCTCTTTCTTTGTCTTGCAAGACATTTAAAAAGGGAATACAGGTATATTACGCTACAGAAACACTATACACAATCATTTCGATACTGCAAGCAGTCTTTCCGGTGTATATTAAGGCAGTTTGACAGTAAATCATCCTTAGCCATCAATTAATAAGGGAGTTAACGAATGCCGGACATTCGCGACTTTGTATTCAGAACGCGATCATTTACACCCTTACCGTTAATCGCAATCTTATTGTTCATTGCCCGTCCCACTCCAATTTCAATGGGTATCGGTATTCTACTCGTCCTCACCGGTGAAGCAATCCGGGTATGGGCTGTAGCGCATGCCGGGGGCGCTACCCGCACCCGTGCGGTAGGTGCTCCTTATCTCGTAACGAGTGGCCCCTATGCTTATGTAAGAAATCCGCTTTATTTAGGCAATGTCACTATCTATCTCGGTGTAGCAACGATCGGAGGAGAACAGCTGTTGTGGCTGCTACCTCTTACTCTACTGTACTTTACTATTCAGTACAAATTAATCATTTCTCTTGAGGAAGATACACTCGTAGAGTTGTTTGGTCAACAATATGAGCTATACCGGGGAAAAGTTCCATCGCTATTCCCGTTACGTGGACGAACTGCACCTCAAGAAGAACGTGCTTCCGATTGGAAAGAATCGATTCGGAGTGAACGTTCCACTTTCGGCAGTACCAGTGCAATGCTATTAATTATGATAGGATATGCGATGTGGCGCGGTGAAGGGTGGTAACTTTTTACTCAATAAGAATTTCATTTTTTTCTTGTTTTAACCGATAAAACTCACCAAATGTGTATATGACCGACCGCTCAAATTTGAATATTTGTCTACTCGCCGGCGAAACATCCGGCGATATTCATGGAGCGCGAGTCGTTTCCGCAATTAAAGCCATCGATTCGAACATTCAGTGTTGGGGAATGGCAGGACCGCTGATGCAGTCTGCGGGTTGCGAGGCGGCCGTCGACACCCGTGAAATGTCGGTCATGGGTTTCGCTGAAGTACTTTCCCATTTACCCACTATCCGTAAAAATGAGACGCTGTTACAATCCGAAACGCTTCTGCGAAAACCAAACGTAATCATCGCAATCGACTACCCCGGTTTCAATCTCCGCTTCGCTAAATGGGTGCGTGCAACATTCCATACCACAGAAAATCGAATTCGTATTCTCGGGTATATCAGCCCACAGGTGTGGGCATGGAAGGCGGGGCGAATACCGACGATTGCCGCTTGTTACGATGGCCTCGCAGTGGTGTTTCCCTTCGAAAAAGATACATACCGCAGCACTCAGTTGGACGTTCGATTCGTCGGTCATCCTTTGCTTGAAGAATTACCTACCATCCGCGACTCTGAGAAAGCAAAATTGGATTTAAATATCCATAACGCACCCGTTATCGCTCTTTTGCCGGGAAGCCGAAAGCAGGAAATTGAACGCCATGCTCCGATTCTTGCGGATACTTTCCGGTTACTGAAAATAGATTTTCCCGACGCAATAGGATTGGTTCCGGCAGTCTCCTCATTACCAGAGGATCTATATAAAACGTTGGTGAAATCGGGAGCGAAAATTGTCACCGATGACGCAACCAAAGTACTGATTGCATCTGATGCCGCCGCAGTTGCCAGCGGCACCGCGACATTGCAAACCGCGCTATTGGGCACTCCAATGGTGGTCATTTACAAAACATCGCCAATTACATTCTGGATTGGGAAACGGGTCGTGAAAGTACCACACATTGCGCTTGCGAATCTCGTTATGGGTGAGTTGGTTGCTCCTGAACGCATTCAAAACGAAGCCACCCCGGAACGAATTGTAGATGATTTGAAAGTGCTACTTGGCGGTGAAGGAAAAAAACAAGTCGCAAAATTCGCTGGACTTCGTGAACGGTTGGGTGGAATTGGCGCCTCACAGCGGGTTGCCGAATGGGCAATCGAATTGGCGAAAACAAAATGAATAAAGCCATATTACGTTGGTTAAAATTATCGGTTGCTCCCCGAATCGCAGCGCCAATACTCAAGTTGCTCGCGCGCTCGTGGCGGGTCGAACATCTTGGCTTCTCTTCAATCAATGAGATTACAAACGAGCGTCGAATGGTCGCGGTTTGGCACGGCAGATTGTTGATAACCGCCTGCATACTGCGGTTTCACAATATCCACGTCATGGTTTCCGATCACGACGACGGCGAATTGATTACCCGAATCGTCGAGCGAATGGGTTTCAAAGCAGTGCGGGGTAGTTCCACTCGTGGAGGGGTAAAAGCGGCACTCGGTTCGGTCGAAGCGATACGCGACGGAAAGACCGGCGGTATGTTGCCGGATGGTCCGAAAGGGCCGCGTCATAAAGCGAAACTCGGAACCGTGTGGCTGGCACGGGAAGCGGACGCGGCAATCGTACCGGTGAGTGGTTCATGCGACCGGGGTTGGCAATTTGTAAAATCGTGGGATCGTTTTTTAATACCAAAACCATTTGCGAAAGTAGTATTCAATATCGGTAAACCGTTGGTTGTAATCGAGGATAGTAACGATGCAATTAAACGCGCAAACCGGTTGCTTGAGACAACTTTGAACAAACTCGAACTCGAATGCGACGAACATTTCAACCGGTCAATCGATCCGACCTTGTTGGATGAATAACGATGTCACGAACACATTCACCCGTTTGGTTGGATCCGATTGCTGCACCACTTGCGGCGGTGTATGGTGGAATCGTCAATTTCCGTAACCACGCATACGACAACGGTACATTCAAGATTCAACATGTATCGGTACCTGTAATCAGCATCGGCGGTATCACCGCCGGTGGTGCGGGAAAAACGCCGTTAGCCATTTGGACGTTGGAAAAACTAATTGCGCAGGGAATCCGTTGCGGTCTTGTTTCGCGCGGTTATAAACGGAAAAAATCGGGAACGGTTTGGATGTCGCGTGGCGATGGTTCGATGCTGGCGAGTGCGGAAGATGGCGGCGACGAACCGCGTCTTATTGCCGAACGATTACCGCGAGTACCGGTAATATGCGATGCGGATAGGGTGCGTGGCGGGACATTACTCATCGAACAAGCAAATGTACAGGCGATTGTTTTGGATGACGGCTTTCAACACCGTCGCCTCGCCCGCGATCTCGATTGGGTCTCCATCGATACCGCGCTGACACGGCGAGCATTACGAATGTTGCCGTGGGGTTATTTACGCGAACGTTTCCTATCGATTAACCGCGCGAGTGCGGCGTGGATAAAAGTGGCGGATAAAGAACATGCAGAGCAATGGATAACGGCGATTCGCGAACTCGATATTACACTCCCGTTGGTTGCTTTTCGGCTTAGCGAAACGGGCTGGAAAGTAAAAAACGAACTGCTGCCGTTGGAGTCGTTGAGGGGGTGTTCCGGTTTGGCATTCGCGGGAATCGCACACCCCGCCCGGTTTCAGAACTCATTGAAAAATGCCGGTGTGGAATTGAAACAGTTTATACCGCTGTTCGACCATCATTCATACAACGAATCCGACACAGTGCGGATTCTGGAACGGATGAAAAAAACGAATAGCGATTATTTATTTACTACTGAAAAAGATTATGTTAAACTACCGGAAGAGTTGCGCTCGGCTCCGATAGCGGTTCTGCGAATCGAAGTCGAACCACTCAGTGAAACCGCAGAAGTCGAACATCAACTCCAATCGATTACGAGGTAAAGATGGATAAACCATTAGTCGGAATCATAATGGGTAGCGTAAACGACCGCGACACTTTGGAAGCCGCGGCTGATATTCTCTCGATGCTCGACATTCCCTACGAGTGGAATGTCGTTTCCGCTCACCGCACACCGGATCGAATGTTCGAGTATGCGAAGTCAGCGGAATCGCGGGGTATCCAAGTGATTATCGCTGGAGCCGGTGGTTCGGCGCATTTACCGGGGATGACGGCATCGCAAACGATTCTTCCCGTATTGGGCGTTCCGGTTCCAAGCAAACATCTTAGCGGACTTGATTCGTTGTTGTCCATCGTTCAAATGCCGGGTGGAGTGCCGGTCGGTACGCTGGCAATCGGACAATCGGGTGCGAAAAATGCCGGACTTCTTGCCGCCGAAATCATCGCATTACACGACCCGCAGTTACGCGAACGGTTGCGGGCGTGGCGCACTCAGCAAACCAACGATGTCACAGAGGAACCAATCGCTTGAGTATGTTACTTCCCGGTGATAGAGTCGGCATTGTCGGTGGTGGCCAGTTGGGCCGGATGGCGGCAATGGCGGCAATTCGGCTTGGGTTGCAGGTAATGGTACTCGACCCTGATATCGATTGTCCCGCCGCGGCCTGCGCGACGATTTTACCCGCCGAATATGACGACACCGCCGCGATACGAGAGCTTTCACGGCGTACTAAACTTATCACCATCGAATTTGAAAATCTATCCGCCGAAGCGCTTCGTGCTGCGGAATGTCCGGTATTACCAAGTCCTGATGTGCTCACAATTTGCCAAGCGAGGGATTTGGAAAAAACGTTTCTTTTTACACATCACTTTCCCGTACCCACTTTCCAATTTTTACATCCAACAAGTTCAACTGACGAAATACGAAATGCGATAACGAAAATTGGCTTTCCCAGTGTCGTAAAAACATTACGGATGGGTTACGACGGCAAGGGGCAGCGAAAAGTAATGAATGAGCCGGAATTGAAATCGGCACTGTCGGAAATGTCGGTCGGCATCATTTACGAGTCGTTTGTTCCCTTTATCCGTGAAGTATCCGTTATCGTCGCCCGCAATGAATCCGGTGAGTGTCAATGTTTCCCTGTTGTCGAAAATATTCATAAAAATCACATTCTCGATGTTACAATTGCCCCGGCTCCCAATTCTGCACAAATCGAAAATCAAGCATACGAAATCGCTACCGGCATTGCGGAAAAAATCGGACTTGTCGGCTTATTGTGTGTGGAAATGTTCGAAACGGAATCCCATGAATTGTTGGTAAACGAACTTGCCCCTCGCCCGCACAATAGCGGACACTGGACGATTGAGGGTGCTACGGTTTCACAATATGAACAATTGTGGCGGGCTGTTGGCGGTCTCCCGTTGGCGAAACCAAAGATGGTTGTACACGAAGCGGCGATGGTGAATATGTTGGGTGATTTGTGGCAGAATGGTGAACCGAATTGGGAAAACGTATTGAAAGAACCGGGAGTGAATTTACATCTCTACGGAAAACGGGAGGCGCGTCTGGGGCGGAAAATGGGGCATCTTACCGTCGTAGGCGAAAATTCTGTACAACGTGCCTTAGCCGCGAGAAAATCGCTAACCACTCATTGATTTCTATATATACATACTGCAATTACGATAGCTATCTCATCATTGCATAGACACCGTATTTGTGAACCAATGTGCCGCCAAGGTGACCAACGAGAATGAGTTGGCTTAATACAAACAAATAACAGAGTAAAAACACAACAGAAGCAAGGACGAAATATTTCTTTGTCTGGTCGGGATACCGATAGATACTCCAAGCCATACTCGCGTAGATAGCAGTCAATACCGTAAACATCAACCACACATTTTCCGCGGCTTCCTGATGTTGTGTAAGGGTGTCGCTGTTTTCTTTGGTAACTACCACGTGTTCTTTCGCGTCTTCCCCCGTCACTACCGCAACATAGGAACCTAACGCTCCCATCGCCATCAACGCCAAGGCAACCCACATCAACACCCAGCGTTGGCGTTTCCATACGATTGAACCGATAAGGAAGAGCGTCGTTACGGGAAACAGCGCCACCGGAAAATGGATAATCAGCGGGTGCCAGCCGCCATCCGGTGGAATAGTGGAGAGAAGTTGATTCATGCGCCGTGTCCTTGTTGTGCAAACCACTCATCTTGAAGAATTGCGTAGAGTTTCATGTCGCGGTATGCCCCTTTAATACGATACGAATTTCGCATCACCCCTTCCATTCTCATTCCGACTTTTTGCATAACGCGCTCGGACGCGAAATGTTCCACGCAACATATCGCTTCAACCCGGTTCATGTGTAAATCGTTGAACAAATAACCTAATGCGGCTTTCACAGCTTCGGTCATAATACCAGCACCCCAGTACGGTTTACCGATGACATAGCCGATTTCCACGGCGTCGTGCAGCGTCCGCCAATGATGAAATCCGATGGTACCGATAATGGTGTTGTTTTCTTTCCATTCAATTCCCCATGTGCCGGGCATACCATCGTCATACGTTTGCAGAACCTTCGCCAGAAACTCAAGGGTGTCTTCCATCGACTGATGGGTTTCCCATTGCAGGAATGGCGTTACGTCGGGGTCCGAAGCGTACTGGTAGATTCCAATCGCATCCGTACCGACAAGTGGACGTAGCAGCACACGTTCGGTAGCAAGAATGGGAAGTTCCTGTGGATGTTGAGTCATGTTCGTTCCTGTGGTTCAAAAAAAATGGGGTGACTGTTAAGCCACCCCATTTTATATCCTTCAGACCGGTTATTGTAATAATACAATCTTTCGGGTGGTGTTGAATTTACCGGAAGTCAACCGCACGAAATACGCACCGGAGGCAACTTTCGTACCGTTCGATGAGCGTCCGTTCCACATGATAACGTGGTTGCCGGCATCGACCTGACCGTCGACCAACCGTTTAATTTCGCGTCCATTTACGTCATAAATCGTAACCCGAAGGTTGCTGGCGAATGGAACGTCAAACCGTACATTGGTCGAACTGTTGAACGGATTCGGATACGCCTGTTCTAATGCGAATTGCTGAGGTAACTCCGATGCGGTGACATTTACTGTCAACGCTAATTCTTGCGCGATACCGTCTAAGTCGACCGACCGTAAACGATACTCATAACTCGTACCGGGTGTAACGGTATTGTCAATGAAATCGTACTCATTGGGAGTCGCCGATGTTCCGTTTTCACTCTTGCTGTGTAAATCAGCGTTTTGGGAATAAGTCGCGACCGGCAGGAAATCACCGTCGCCGCTTAGCCGTCGTAAGACGTCAAATCCGGCATTGTTAATTTCGGATTCGGTTACCCAATGCAGATATACGATACCGTCACGAGAGTCGGCGGACAACCGATTCAACTCCACCGGCAACGCGACAGTGGAGGTCGACATCGGGAATGTGCCCGAAGCTTGATCGCCACCTGCGGCAAAAGAAAACGACGCAGTGCTTGGAACGGTAACAGTTAAATGGTGACCAGTAGTAGCTGATGCACTGGTAGTAATCGTCAAATAGAGATATTCCACGGCAGTTGTGAAGTGTGCAGCACCGGAACCCCATCCATTAAACGTAGATGAAGCGCCGTTATATGCCGTAGATGCAAGGTGAGTCGATGTTCCAACTGCGAAAGTAGAGACCGAAGATTTCCACAAATCTATACTAACTATCTCGGCATTGAGCGCGTTACCCGAATAATTTACGACCAATTGTGTTAAGTCAACTGCACCACCAGACGTTGTACTTCCTGTCAACTTAAGCACTGGTCGATTCGAGATACTCCGGTTTATTGAAGTATTAAGTCCGTTGGCAGTAACTGCCAATACATTTCCTGTGGCTATTGTAAATTGACGATTAGTGCTGATTGCAACTGGATTCGAAGGCACTAAATCCACCGATTTGAAATACCATTTATACGTTACACCACTAACCAACCCAAGCCCTTCCGACGGTCCAACAGTATAACTACCGGTTGAATTTAGACCCCCAAGATTGATTGTCAAGGATTTTGGGTTACTCATGTTCATCAATGGATCGCCCGGTGTAATCGCCAAATAATGCGGTGAGTTCGCGTCAGTACCGGAAATCTTCTCTATAAACAGAGTATCTACTGTGTACAACTCACTGTTATTCCATTGGAAGGTTTGTGAAGTGGCTGTCAAATTTGCATTCGGGACTGGCGAAGAAAGTGTTGGCGCAGTAGTAGAAACGTCGTAGACGAATGAAGCAAAGTCGAAATTTGGAGAAACGTTACCTGCCTGATCGGTGTAATACACTCGGACAGTATAAGTCGTACCATCAACTAAATCTGAGTTATCCGTTTGACTGTTGATGACCAAAATAGAATCAGAATTTAATTGAGAAGCGGGTACTACACCGAATGACGGGTTAACAGAGGAGTCATACGCCAACCGGGCACTATGAGAACCAACGCCTACATTTGAGAAAATAATTTGCTGAGCTGCGGTTCCACCATTACGAAATTCCAAAGTAACGGAATTCGCTTTGGCTTTTTCTGGAAGCGTTATTCGAACCCGGATAGTATCGTCGTCATGGCCACCTTGGAAAGTTGCAATCGGATACCCGAGCGTCGGTGCAGGAGCAGAATTGTCGTAAACAAAGTTGGAATAAGTTGCACGTGCTGATACTGCACCACCGGATTCGCAATGCGCAAATTTCACGGAATAAGTCGATCCATTTACAAATGCTGCACGTGTTGCTAATGCTGGTTCGGTAAATGTAAAACTTGTTGCGCCTGTCGTATCGGGGTCGGAACTGACAGATGTAAATCCGCCTAAGCCGCCATTTGCCGCTGGGCTATAATTTAAAACACCAGCATACAACGTACCGTTCGTTACCGCACTCGAAATGACGATTCTCTGAATTACCGTTGTCCCGCTGAGGAATAACAAAGTGTCATTATTTGCAGGGGCGTTACTCGAAGTCTCGAAATCGAAACGGATATTGTTGCTATTGTGCCCACCTTGCCAGTAAGTTGACGGTTCGTACATCGTCGGTACAGCGCTGAAAACCGCGCATGTCAGCAACTTACCTTGATAGATACCAACCGGAGGATTCGTATTGCCGGCACCGTTCGTTTGTGCCTGAACGGAATCGATACGGTCGTTACCGTTATAATCCTGCCAGTGGAAGTACGCATAAATTTCCAATGAATGCCGCGAGGTCGAAAAACCAGCAGGTAAGGTTACATAACCTTCGATATAGCTATAATAACTGTCAATCGCGCCATCACTTGTATAGTTGAACACATAAGTATTATTACCGCTCGCACCGGAACCATCTGCGCCATTATGCGAGTGAACGATAACATGGTCATCGTTGGCCGCGCTTGGTGTGGAACAAAGAGTAACGATTGCACCAATATTGTCGGAGGAGTCGCTATGCAGAACAAAGTGCACGTAGATGTTGTTTCCACGAACGACATTGCTCACATACGAAGAAGTAGATGCTGAAATACCTAAGCTGTCATTTGTGACATCTGCGGCACGCACCGGAATCGTCGTGACAAAAAATCCTGCCGCCATTAACAGCAGTAAAGACAATTTGGTAAGATTTATTTTTTTTACAATTGCTCTCATAACTCCTCCGTCGATATTGCCCCGATTATAACCTTGATCTCCGTCGAACGGGCTGCTTTACCGAAATAAGACTCTATTTCATTCATGACTAAAGAGTCACAGACCGAGTGCTGTCATTGCTTTTAAAGCCATTGAGAATGACAGTTCCCGGTAATCTGAAAACCTGTTTATAGTTGACTGTGTTGGTTTTGATCCTTGTTTGGTACAAACATTATACATATCGGTTATACGTATGTCAAGCAAAATTAGCGTTGCAAGTGCAAATTTATAATGAATTTCTGTCGCAATAAGGCTATAGAAATAACACAAAAAATGTTATAAAAAGTCCAGCTTACGGTGATGGTTTGGATAGAAGTACGTATGGGAAAAAGACTTCGTTTATCGAAAAAGTGAGGTTTTGGCGGTATTTCGGTGTGATCTAAATCAAGATTGGACAAGCGTCGAGGATGATATTGACGAAAAGGCGGAGATTACACAGTTATCCCGTGTTCCGCTTCCCGCTTGAATTGTTCCAAAGTTGAGCGAAATTCGCGATCATGTTCCGCTCGCTCGCGGAGCGTATCGCGGGCGTGTAAAACCGTAGTATGATCGCGGTTTCCGAGTCGCGCACCAATTGCGGCAAGCGACATTCCAGTGAGTTCGCAGGCAAGCGCCATTACAATCATGCGTGCTTCAGCAACGGGTTGTTTACGTGTTTTCGCTGAAAATTGTTCATTCGGAATCCGGTAATGTTTTGCAACAATGTCCATTATCCGATCGATTGTGACACTTTCCCGTGGCCGGGAAAGCAGGTCGTGTATTGTCTTTCGGGCAATTGCCACCGTGAGGTCGCAACGTTCGAGCGTTGCAATGGCGAGTAACCGGATAACGGCACCCCGTAAATTCCGCACGTTTGATGTTATATGTGTGGCAAGAAAATCTTCGACATCGGCGGGTAATTTAACACCGTCACGCTCTGCCCATACTCGCAATATCGCGACCCGGGTTTCATATTCGGGAGGGGTAACTTCCACGACCAATCCCTGTTGAAAACGGCTGCGAAGCCGCTCATCAAGCGAATCAAGCTCCCGGGGGGGACGGTCTGAAGTAAGAATAATTTGCGTACCGGCGTTGATTAAACTGTTGAAGGTGTGAAAGAATTGAACTTGCGTTCCCTCTTTCCCCATAAAAAATTGTACATCATCTACGAGTAATAAATCACATTCCGAATATTGTTGAGCAAAGTCGATTTTTTTGTCGCGCTGAACCGCGCGAATAAAATCGGAAGTGAATTTCTCGCTGGTCGTCAAAATCGGTACCCGGGTCTGCGGCGCGCGAACCACGACATTTGCAATCGCATGCAACAAGTGGGTTTTTCCGAGACCGACGCCGCCGTGTATCAATAGGGGATTGAACCGGTTCCCGCCGGGTGATTGCGCGACTGCCATTGCCGCCGAACGCGCAAAACGGCTTGCCTCACCGGCAACAAAAGTTTCAAAGCAGTAATCGGGATCGATTTTTAGGGAGACCGGGCCGGTCGAAATCTTTGCCGGAATAGATTGAACGGTTGGAGCGGTAGTCACCGGTTCCGATTCATCGTTGTATTGGGAACCGTTCAACATATCGTCGACGATTTCGAACTGGGTAACAAATCCGTCGCCGAGAATTGTATCGGTGCACTCTTCCAATGTTTCACCATAATGGGATTGTAACCATTCGAGATGAAACGCACCGGGCACACCGATTACAAACTGCGCCAATTCAGGATCAAGACGAAGGGGACGTAAGGGAAGAAACCATGTACGCACATGCTCGGCACCCAATCGGGATGTCAGCTCGGCGCAGAATCTTTCCCACAACGGGGATAGTGAGTGATCGGGAAATACTGTGGACTGGCTGTCCGGCATGTTTCGGCTGACCTGATATGATTGGGTACTACATTATGTGCTTGGAGAAAATGACAAAAGAGTCGCTATGAAAAAAAATGCCGCAGCCAAATTCCGAAAGAAACGCCCCCCAGAGGAGGAGGGGGGCGAATCGGATTGAACTGGCAAACCCCTATCGGGGCATACTCAACATACACAGGCGTAACAGGGTTGGCAACAATTGGAGCACATTCACAAGGTTACAATGTATTTATGACAATCAAAGTGTTAAACCAACGCCTTGTTAATTCGACTGCTATTTCCGGGAACGGCTGTCAAAACTCGACCTCGCTCAGAGAGCGTAAACCAAAACACACATATTCACCGGAAAACTGCCACGACCTGACAAATTTACAACCATATAGTTATAAATAAGTTAAAGTTTCTATAACGATATGTGATAATTTTATTGTAAATGGATAGTGTCGCTTCGGTTTATCCCTCAATACGATTTCATACTCACTTATTGAATAAAAAGTGGGGATACATTGATCCCCACTTTTCATAACAAATTTTGCACACTTTCGATTCATTCACATTGAGAATCTATCAACCGCCTTGCGAATAATCTCCGGTGATTTCCCGTTTCTGTCGAAAACTCCAAACATTGAATGTGTCAATTTTTACGGTCGGGTCGGCAACCATCGTGATAAACAGTTTACTGTGCCACATCATTTGGTTGATACGGCTCTTCAATCCTCCGGTGGCATATCCGTACACGTCGGGATGAACCGTCAAGCGTATCCTGCGTTCACGGGTGGCGAACCGGAACCGCTTCACCCACCGTTCGATGGAAGTCATAACAGTTTCCTTCGAAGCAACCAGTCCGGTTCCGTCGCAAGTCGGGCACGGCGAATTAAACGTGTAAATCAACGACGGTTTGATTCGTTGCCGCGTCATTTCCAATAATCCGAATTGGCTAATAGGAGCGATATCATTTTTGGCGCGATCGCGCTTCATCTCACGACGCATTTCATCTTCGACCCGCTTGCGATTTTTTTCATCCCACAAGTCGATAAAGTCAACCACGATAATGCCACCGATATCGCGTAAGCGTAATTGACGGCACAATTCCCGTGCAGCCATCATATTGACCTGAAGCGAATTCTCTTCGTGGTTCTTCTTTCCCACGTAGCGTCCACTGTTCACGTCTATCGTAACCAACGCTTCCGTATGGTCGATAATGATATATCCACCGCCTTTGAGCCATACCTTCCGCGAAAGGGTTTTCTCAATTTCAGCTTCGATGCGGTAATAATCGAATATCGGTGCTTGACCGTTATATATGCTCAACCGGTCGAGCAAATTCGGAGCCACGTGCTTTAAATATTCTTCGATTTCGCGGTACAACTGTTTGCTGTCGACAACCAAATGGTCGATGTCGCTGGTAAACAAATCGCGGATAACCGAACTGGCGAGGGAAACATCTTTGTAGATAAGTGCGGGAGCGGTTGAACTGTTTGATTTCCGCTCAATCATCTTCCAGAATTTGTACAGTGCCTCAACATCTGCCCGAACAGCGGCATCTTCCTTGTTTTCAGCAACGGTGCGAACAATTAACCCGCACCCTTCCGGTCGAATTTCATTGGCGATTGTTTTCAGTCTGCGGCGCTCGCGATAATCGGATACACGGCGCGAGACACCAATCGACTTTTCGCCCGGCATTAAAACACAAAACCGTCCCGGTAACGCGAGTTGGCTCGTGATACGCGGCCCTTTGGTTCCGATGGGTTCTTTGATAATCTGTACGAGGATATTTTCGCCGACGGTCAGCTTTGCGCGTTCAGCGCGGCCACGGTCGTCAAGCTCGATGTCTTCTTCGGAAAGGGAGCCGCCGGCAAGGTTATCCAGCGATAACGCACCGGAGCCGACATCGGAAAAGTGGAGGAATGCATCCTGATTCCATCCAATATCCACGAATGCCGCTCGCATCCCTTCGATTACTTTGCGGACTTTGCCAAGATAAATATCGCCAACCGTCCGTTCGTTCTCGGGCCGTTCGACGAATAGCTCGACTAACTGTTCGTCCTCCAGGAGGGCGATGCGGGTTTCGCTCGAGGTCGAATTGATAATGATTTCTTTTTTCATCGTTTCTCCGGGGGTCGGCAGCTTGTCTCAACCATGTGGGTTGGTGCCACGTTTTCCCCGTTTGCACGTCGCTGGTTCTGGTAACAGCAATGCGTCCGGCACAAACCACAAAGTTTGTGAGGACTTCCAGAATCGGTCGTAACCAAAGCCAGACCATACGTTTTCTCCACGGAAGCCCTTCGACTTCACTATTTACTTAACCCTTTCCGAATCGGGAAGGGAAAAACCAAAAAATTCTTACACGTCAGGCGCTAAATATCGCAACAATACACCATACCGTTCTTGCCGTGAGGTATTCTGCATCGGCGATATCAGGATATTCCCGGTCGAAGTAAATCGGCGCCCTTCGTTGTTTAACAATGCCGCATGCCATTTCGCACCAGACATTGCACAAATCAGATCGGTTACTTCGTTCGCCGGATCCGACAAATCTATCGCTAAATCGGGACTCCAGCGGCGAATTTCTTCTAAGAAACTACGTTTCGGTAGTCCAAAAGAGTTGAAATGCTGTTTTTCCAGTACGCCCCACGAATGAAACTGAATTGGGATATTACCCGCCACTTCTTCGTAATGGACGATTCGAATTTCCGCCTTAGGAAAGTAGTTCGGTATCCAGCTTATTGTCCGCACAGCTTCCAAAATCGGGCCATCCAGTGGTGGCAGGCAGACTAAAATTTTATCGGGTTGAATACCCCGGCGATACGCGAATTTCTCGGGCTCTCCCCACGATTTACGATAGTGCCGGTAACTATACCGGTACCCGTAATGATGCCATATATCGCGAAAGTAACCCACGCTATGCCTCAAGCTCCACCGGATTGCGGATTATCCGGACGGAATGCACCCGATTCTCGGCGCGTTTTTCGACAATGTACCGCCACTTGTCTTGTTGAAACGAATCACCCGAGTTGGGAACCCGACCGGCAAGGGAGTTCAAATATCCCCCGACGGTGTCATAATCTTCCGATTCGGGAATGACCGGTTCACCAAAAAATTCATTCAACTCTTCCACCGGAAGACGCCCCTCAACCTGCCACTCATGGTCGCTCAATTTGGTCACCGGCGGTGATTCGTGGTCGTATTCGTCCTGAATATCGCCGATAATTACTTCAAGAATATCTTCCAGCGTTACCACACCCGCGACACCACCATATTCATCCACAACTATCGCAAGGTGCAACCGTTTTTTTTGAAATTCTTTCAACAATTCATTGATATGTTTGTTGTCCGGTACAAAATACGGTTCACGCAGGATATTCCGAAGGGTCGCATCCTCGGGAATTTCTTTCAACAGGTCTTTGACGTACAAGATTCCGACGATATTGTCGATAGTACCGTCAAACACCGGTATCCGGCTGTGAATCGATTTACTAACCACTTTTTTTACTTCATTCAACGGCGTATCGATACTGATTGCAACCAAGTCGATACGCGGAATCATAATTTCCCGTGCCGGTTTTTCGCGTATCTCCAGCACCGCTTCAATCATCTCCCGTTCCGATGCGTTAATATCTTCGTGTTGTTCTTCGACTTCGATAAGCGCATCCAATTGGCTTGCGGATATCGACTGGCGTTCGCGTTCGATACCGAACATTCGCGCCAAGCCACCGGACAAAAGACCAAATGCAGTCGTCGCGGGTGAAAATAATTTGTAACAAAAAATAATTGGTAATGACACTATCCGCGCCGTTTTCTCAGGGTCGGCCATTGCGGTAAAGCGGGGGAGTAAACTACCAAATAACACAATGAACGGTATCGCAATCAATAAACCTATCGCATAGGCGATTACGCGCTCAATGCCAGCCACTGCAAATACCTGACGGGCGAGCAATACTACAGCGCAAATGAATAGTGCTACCGAGCCGGTGTAACCGAAAACAGTGGTTAATAACAATTCGCGCGGATGGTCAAGCAATTTCGCCAAGCGCCGGGAAGCTTCAGCTTGCTCGTCCCGCCACTTACCTACGCTACTTCGCGGCAGCGAGAAAAACGCGACTTCGGCTGCGGTAAACATAAACGCAAGCAAAAGAAGAATCGGAAGAGCTATCAATAACACAAAATTGTACATAAAGTAACGTTTATTATCCTATACGACCGGGAAACAGTTATGTTCTGACATAGATATAATATATAACCTTAACTGCTTTCCCGTTTACGATTAATTTCAAGCCAACCTGCCGCGACCAAATATTTGTTCTCACGAATGTGCATCGCTTTGCGCAGATTAGGCGTTTTGTCCGACATGCCACACAGGTGAAGCAGCCCGTGAACCGCCAACCGCCCTACTTCCTGTGTAACGCTCACTCCATACTCCGCCGCTTGCCGGGATGCCGTATCGAGCGAAATAACAATATCGCCTGATAACCGGTCGGAATTTGATAAATCAAAGGTAATAACATCCGTCGGCGTCGGGTCATCTAAATAGTCACCATGAATCTTAGCAATTTTTCGGTCGGTAACCAACAAAACCGATAATTCGGAAATATCACGGTTTTCCGACATTGCGGTCTTTTTTAGCAATTGAACCAGATTTCGCCGATTTATTTTGAACTTCGGGTGTTCGTTCACTACGTCTATCATCGCAGTTCTTTCGGTGCCGGTACAGTGGGATAGGTGACCCGTTTATGTAAAATACCGTCGAGTACGGTTGCAAATGCCGTTTCTATTCTGCGGATTTCGATGAACGATAACGGCGCGTGATCAAGTTGCCCGTCATTCAACCGTTCACGGACAATTACGCTGATTGCGGCACGAAGTTCGTCTTTACCCGCTTCCTTTAACGTTCTGCTGATTGCCTCACACCCATCGGCAAGCATCAACAACGCCGTCTCCTTTGTGCGTGGACGCGGGCCGCGGTACCGGAAACTGCGTTCGTCCACCTTTCCCCGCTCCTGCATGGCACGGTTATGGAAAAAACTCATTATCATCGTGCCGTGGTGTTCCGGGATAGCGGCGACAATT
>CAZPUW010000007.1:0-20684 GCA_964589795.1 uncultured bacterium | reverse complement strand
ACTTTCCTATTACAGCTAATGCCTGCCAACTTACTTACGGGGGTGGTATTTACGACGGTTTTATCTCGCATTTGAATAATGATGGTTCGCAACTACTAAGTAGTACATATTTAGGTGGTTCAAGCGAAGATGAAGCATTCGCAGTGACTAAGGATAATGATAATAATGTAATTGTAACGGGGAGAACCGCTAGTACAAATTTTCCTACAACTGAGAGTGCTTTTGATATTTCTTATAATGGTGGCTTATTCGATAGTTTCATCGCTTATGTAAATAGTGCCGGTACACAACAAATTTACAGTACTTATCTGGGTGGTTCAGGAGATGATGAAGGAGTAGCTATAATTTCTGATGGCAGCAATGGGTCTATTATAGCAGGTAAAACAACAAGTAGTAATTTTCCGACTACGATTAGTGCATATGATACTTCTTACAATGGTAGTGGCTCTCTCAATTATGGTGATTGTTTTGTAACTCACATAAATAGTTCTGGAACTCAACTTGATTATAGTACTTTTCTAGGAGGTTCTAGTGATGATGAGCTCGGTGCAATTGTCTCTGATAATCAGGGTGGTATTTTCGTTGGAGGCGGAACATTTAGTTTTAATTTTCCTACTACCATTGGTGTTTTCGATTCATCACATAACGGAACTATAGGAAATGAAGATTGTTTTATCTCTCATTTAAACAGTGATGGTTCTCAATTGATTTTCAGTACTTACTTTGGGGGATCGAACCATGAAAACATTCATGGGATGGCATTTACAGACAATGGCTATATTGCAGCCACTGGTATGACATCTAGCATTGATTATCCGATCAGTTTGAATACTTTCGATTCGACTTTCAATGGAGGTACTTCTGAATGGGGGGGTGACTGTTTTATTACCTACTTGAATAACATGGGTTCTCATTTGATGTATAGCAGTTATCTAGGTGGTTCAGGTGCAGACTACGGCTATGGAATAGTTAACAATGGCAATGATGTTATAGTGACGGGAAGGACATCAAGTACTAATTTCCCAACGACACAGAATGCTTATGATACAACTTGGGGAGGAACTACCAGTGATTGTTTTGTTGCAAAATTTAGCTATGATACAACAGATGTTATAAATATAAAAAGTGAATATGTTCTTACACAGTATTCATTAAAACAAAACTACCCCAACCCATTCAATTCTTCCACCACCATTTCCTATTCTCTTCCCAAATCCGGTGCAGTAAAATTAGAACTCTTCGATTTATTGGGAAGAAGGATTTCAACACTCATCAACTCACCGCAGAATGCAGGTGTACATCTTGTTCGATTCGATGGTAAGAATCTCGCGTCAGGTGAATATTTCTATCGGTTGTCGGCGGGGGAATTTCAGGAGACAAGGAAGTTGTTGTTACTCAAGTAGGGGGTAGGGGCGGTTGATTCGCGAGGAGTGGAACGAAGTATCCTGCGAAGCAGATACGTAGTGAACGACGTGGCGACCTTTTGCTTGTATCCTTTTAAGGTGTGCCCACTTGGCAGTGGGCACTACCGGCGGGACGGTGGTGCTACAAACAAAAACGGGCGGGTTTGAAACCCGCCCCTACTGCTTGTGTGCACGCCTGGAGACGTGCACTACTGTTCACCGGTGCTACCACAAACAGAAAACAGACACAGGTCTGGAGACCTGTACTACCCGATGCACATTAGGAAATGTACTATACTCCATTAAAAAAATGCAAAGGATCGCCACGTTGCTTCGCGTCCACAAGGTTGGACGCTTTGCAGATACGAACCCGACATTTACAGGATTCAAAGGTGTTCGTGAGCCATTGCTACTGCACATGCAATGGGTTCGCGAATCAAAAAGAACGGGCGGGTGAAACCCGCCCCTACAGTTGTCGGACAAGAGTACAAACTCGACATTAAAATATTTAACGGTGTTTGTGAGCCCACGCTGGAGATGCGTGGGGTTGTCCAACCTCCACATGAAATACAATTACAGGTCTGGAGACCTGTACCACCCGCCAGTGGCGCGGCCACTACTTCTTGGCAACACCGGGTTCAGTCATGGTGCGGATTGCTTCCGGTGAGAGTATCCGGTCAACTTCCTCTTCGGTGAGGAATTTTTTCTCCAGCACGATATCACGAATCGAGCGTCCGGTCTTGCCCCACTCCTTCACGACTTCCGCCGCCTTCAGGTAGCCAATCACCGGATTGAGCGCCGTGGCGACTTGCGCATTGCGTTCGAGATAATTGCGGCAACGCGCTTCATCGGCGGTAATCCCTTTCACGCACTTTTCGGCAAGATGCTTCGACGCAGTACGCAAAATCGTGAGTTCCCAAAACAGATTGAGCGCAATCACCGGCATCATCACATTGAGTTGGAATTGTCCCGCACCACCCGCAAGCGCGACGGTATTGTCGAATCCCATCACCTGATAGCTCACCATATTCGCCATCTCCGGCATTACCGGATTCACTTTTCCGGGCATAATCGAGGAACCGGGTTGCATTTCCGGCAAGCGGATTTCCGCGATACCGGTCGTCGGGCCGCTCGACAGCAAGCGCAAATTATTCGATACCTGACCCAACTCGATGGCAAAACCGCGGCATGCCGCTGACAATTCGATGACGGGACCCATCGACGACATCGCTTCGAAATAATCGTGGGCGGGTACGAGCGGAAATTTGGTTATCTCGGAAAGAATTTTTGTCACCCGTTCGCGGTATTCGGGATGGGTGTTGAGGCCGGTACCCGCCGCGGAGCCGCCGAGACCGATTTCGTAACACGCTTTTTTCGCTTCCTGAATGCGGGTGCGGCATTTTTGAATCGCACGCGCCATACCGCCGAATTCCTGACCCAACCGAATCGGAACGGCATCCTGTAAATGGGTGCGCGCACTCTTCACGATGTGATCGAACCACTTCGCTTTATCGAATAACTCATCTTCGAGCGACTTGACCGCACTTAGCAATGCGCGACCGCCGCGAAGCCCGCCAAGGCGTATTGCAGTAGGGATGACGTCGTTGGTCGATTGCCCGAAATTGACATGATTGTTAGGCGATAAATAACTCTCGTCCCCTTTCGGCCGGCCAAGAATTTCGAGCGCACGGTTCGCAATCACTTCGTTCGCGTTCATGTGGTGCGATGTTCCGGCGCCGGCTTGGTAGGGATCGACGACGAATTGATCCTGAAATTTGCCATCCATTATTTCTTGTGCGGCTTGCATGATGGCGTGTGCGCGCTCGGCGTCGAGCATGCCGAGTTCCATGTTCGCTTGCGCGGCGGCGCGTTTGATGGCGGCGACCGACCAAATAAAGTAGGGGTGGGGATGAAGCCCTGAGATTTGAAAATTCTGTACGGCACGCACCGTCTGAACGCCGTAATAGACGTTGTCGGGAATGTGCATCGGTCCGAAACTGTCGCGTTCGATGCGGTAACCGCGTTTCGGTTCCAGTTCGTTCATGGTGGTTCTCCGGTAAATATTTTTTTTATAAACGAGCGAACGCTCGTGAATTTGTACGCTAATGTGGTACGAAAGAACCCATCATATTAACGAAGTAAGGGTAGATTGTCAAGAATGGAGCTGTGAGGACAAACAACGAACGCCCTTCGCGGTGAGAGCGTTGATTATCGGAGTAGAGCGGGAAAGGAGGATTACTTTACATACACCATTTTTCGGGTAAGGGTGTTTTTACCGCTCACTAATTGGTAATAATACACTCCCGAAGAGAAGCGGGCGGCGTCGAAAGAAATATTGTGGGTTCCCGCACTCTGGAATGAATTTACTAATGTGGTTACGTTGCGTCCGGTGATATCGAAAACGGAAAGCTTGGCGGTGCCCGGCTTCGGAAGTGAATAGGTAATGGTTGTGGTGGGATTGAAGGGATTGGGATAGTTTTGGTGTAGTGCGAAAACTTGCGGTAGTGGAGAGGATGTTTCCGAAACGGAAACAAGATTCCACCAACCGAGGACATTGCGAATAACCTGAGTAAACTGCGTGGTCGGAAGATAAAACGGATTATATTGATCGCTCGTGTCTTCAGTCGCCGCAGCATCCAGCATGAACGTGAAGAGAATGTTTTTCGATGTGCCGACAACTTTTCTTGTACCAAAGACAGCTTCGTTAACACTTCCGCTAAATAGCACATTACCATCCGCTACCGTTATCGGATCAAACCAATTGTGCCGCGATGGGGAATACTGATTCGTATAGTAAAACAGACGTTCGACATTGGTTTGGTACAACTCGTTCGAGAATGAACCGGTTATCGGATCGTCGGTAACGCCCCACATCGTAGAATCCTGTAAAGTTAGTGGGTTGATTTGGCATGTCGCGACGCCAAACTTATCGTACGCAAAATCCCCTTCAACAAACGTGTGAGTCGATTCAGTAATACCCGCACCGGAAAAATAATCTTGATCGACGACCATCAAGTTGTGTCCGGCATTACAAAACGTTACCCATGGATTCGAAGTTGGTTCTCCGATTGCGGGAATAACTCCGCCATTTTTCGATGTGTTACCATTTCCGAAATACATGATGTTGTTCCAACCATGCATGATTACTGATTGGTCTATCCCTTTATTCACCTGGATATCCCATTGTTCGTAGGAAATACCGTGAATCGAATCAAGCGCGGTAGCAATAATTCCAAAACGGTCGCCATCGTTGAAAACATCTGTGCTGTCAGTGACAATAAGCAGATTCGCGTTTGAGATGACTGGTGCGACAACAGAAAATTGTTGAGCAAATTCCTGAGATGTACTTCTACGACCGAGACGGTCAGTACACTCTACCCAATACTGGACAACGCCATCGACCGGAATGGAAGATGAAGAGGTAATGGCGCAACCATATAAATCCGGTTGTCCTTCAATAGCAGTCAGGTTTACTGAGTGAATTGGACTTGTTCCGTTACTTGTCCATTTTAGTTGTATGGTATCGTTCGCGGTAATTGTCGTATCAGAATAAAGATTTACCGTGAACTGCCACGGGCCGGATTGCGCATAGGTGTTTGATAGTTGGAGCGGATTCTGAATAATAATCGGATAGCCCCACGGATAGGAAACCAAACATTGTGCAGCAATATCCAATATATTCAATGAATTTGAGGAGTATGAACCCCATGGATGTGGGAGCGAAGCGTTCCACGGCCCCCCAAACCACGTATATGTGTATCCGCGGGCAGTAACAAAGTCTGCGAGAGGTCGGGTAGAAGTTTGCGCCGATTTAACAAATCCAATAACGAATTTACTCCCGATGCCGGATTCTGGATTTCCGACCACAAATCCATTATTCATTTCGGAACCAAAGTCGACAGACTGCCACTGCTGGGAATAATATGGATAATAAACGGCAGTGTTTTGGGTACACTGGCGGATGAATGTGCCAATCGGACTCACATCCGTTTGTCCTCGCAGTGCAGTCGCCCGGCCAAAAGGAAACGCCGTTTGCGCTGCTTCGGAATAATAAGCCACAAACGCCTAATAGTTGCCTGCATCATTAAACTGAAACTGCACAGCATAAACAGAACAGGGGGCGGCCGGTTCCAATACGACGGCAAAAGTATCTCCAGCGGCGCCTGAACCAAGATAATACTCATAGGAACCATCGGTCCTCGTCAATGGGAAAAGTGTGCTCAGTTCATCGATAGTGTTGGGATTAACCGGCCCGCGAACTGTCGATCTGCTTGGTATTCGCTGGTCATCGCTGAGTAGATAAACGGGAGAAGCAAACACAGAAACAGAAATGAGGAATAATGCGAATAAAAGAAGAAACGAACGGCGACGACTAAGTTGTAAAAAGAACATCGCATCCTCCAGCATAGTAAGTAGAATGAGTGGGAGTATCGTAAGGTATTTCGGCCAACTTATTAAATATGCGCTCAATTGCCCATTACTCAAAACAAAAATCTATACACAACAAAATAAGCGCAGGCATTCGCCTGCGCTTTTTCGTTAGGAAAGAAGCTACTGCCCTCCCCCCGGGGACAGTAGCCACAACACTCTTGCGATTAGGTGCGAGCATACTCCGGATAGTGCTTCACCATCTCATTGCGGATGCGTTTGCGCGCTTCATGCAAATACCACCGCAACGTCACTTTCGGACACCCCATAATGTTCGCGGCTTCCGCCGGGCTGAACCCTTCAAGGTCACACAACACAAATGCGGTACGTTGATTCGGATTCAATTGATCGGCGATTTCACGGAACAGTCCAGTAAGCTCATTCGATTCCATTTTCGAGAAACCATCACCATCGGGATGCGCAATCGTTTCCTGATAGTATTCCGGTTGTTCCTCGATTGAATTCTCTAATGTGCGCTTGCGTCTTGATCGCAAGAAGTCGATAGACGCGTTCACTGTCATGCGATAAAGCCAAGTGAAAAACTTTTTGTCGGCATCGAACGTGTTCAAACTGCGAAAGAGTTTGACAAATACCTCTTGTGATACGTCGCGTGCATCTTCGTAATTACCGATAATCTGGTAGGAAATAGCGGCGACGCGGGTGCGGTAACGTTCTACCAAGGTATGGAAGGCGAGGGCATCACCCGCCATCGAGCGTTCGATTAAGATGCTATCTTCGGATTCTTTGACTTCCGTCCATTGCATAACGCCGCCAATAGGGCGCTGTTGAATGACGGGAAATTCAATTGCTGGTACATTCGTTTTTATTGCGGCGGATAACTTCATTTTTTTCTCCTTAGTGCTTAGGTTCTTTTTACTCGGATCGTTGGAGCATTGTTCCGTTGTCTTGTCCTAATTTGCACTATTCCAGTAGGATTAGTCAATACCGAAAGCACCAAATACACATTTCTTTGTTATGTTTGGTTATTGTAAACAACCTAAGTGCTTGATAATAAACGACACTGTTGTTAATTTACTCTAAGAGTGACCCCGGAGTGGAGTATCCTTTGCTATAAACCGGGTCAAATTTCTTCTCTAAATTCGATGCGTGTGTGTGGATTTTGGTTTAATGCGTCTTAATCGCACTAAGGGTGAATGTCCAAGGTAAGTTGATTCCGGGGTAGCGCCACCATCCCGGCTCTTCGGCTGGAATCATTGAAGGGAACGCCTTGTAATACAAAGAATCGTATTCATTGAGTGCCTTTATTGTTAATCCCGCCCGAATAAGGGAATTCACAATGTCACTAAGTGTCCATACCCACTCACAGGCCGGGTTATTCGATTTGTAGTTACCATCGGAGTAGTCGCCGCCACCCGCCTCATACATCGTCGGTTGCCGGTTAAAATATGGTGTGTACTGCACAAGGTGGGCGTCGGGCTCGGGAGCGAAGCATTGTATCAAAGGGTGAGTATCCATGATATAGAATAACCCGCCCGGTTTGAGGTATCGGGCAACAAGGCCACCCCATTCATCGATATCCCGTAACCAGCAGAGGACTCCCTGTGAAGCGTACACGATATCGAACTGTTCGTCGAGTCGTTGCGGCAGGTCGTACACATTACAACAAATAAACCGGCACGGGAGTCTAAGCTCGTCGCGCAATTGTTCGGCGGTATCGATTGAAGCAGGAGAAAAATCGACTCCCGTCGCGGTTGCCCCGAGCCATACCCACGAAAGTGTATCTGAGCCGATATGGCACTGGAGATGCAGTAACGTTTTCCCCGCAACCGCACCGACTTCCCGCAGTTGAATCGAATCCAGCATTACTCCACCATTCCGAAGCGGTTCGAGTGGGTACGATTTTAGATGAACCGGTGCAAGTTCGTCCCAATGGGCAAGATTGACTTTTTCCGGGTCGGTGTGGCTTGGCAAACTCTCCATTATTTTTTACAGCTATTTTATTTGCACACCGGGAGGTGCATTTTTCATGTCGATGATTTGCGGTACGATGATTGAATCAGCATCCGCCGAATCGGGTCTGGTATCGTTCAGATATGCAATGACCGATTTGCGTAAACCGAGAAAACGTACGATTCCGGCGGCATGCATTTTTCCCGCGTACTTCTCCGCTTTCTTCTTATCTTCAAAAGCAACGACATCCTTACCGTTCGGGCCTACTATCTTTTCACCGAACACGAAATAGGCAAACACTGATTGAATCCACTTATTCGTCGTATAGTCGCGGACAATCGCAAGCCCGCCCGGGTCAATCTTTTGCCCGACGTATTCCTCCGGGTCATTCACGTATTCGAGAAAACTCTTCATTCCGACGAAAACGCGCCAGTTCCCTTCATGGTCCTGACAACAAACCTGCCATGCCGGGTAATCTTTGGCTTTCAATTTCGTCACCGGACAGACTCCGTCCCGTAACAGTCCATCCGGAGGCGGGTCGGCTGGTTCGGCGAGTACGGGAATCGCAACTGCCACGAGAACAACAGCAGTTAGAATAAGAAATCCGTATCTTATATACATTGAACTCCTTTAACACTTATTTGATGGCTATGATACAGACAATCAGTTCGAGCCGGAATACATTCAACAACGTGATTAAAAAACTCTTTCGCAGACCAGAGTCCGCATTGATTGTTTTGCTCGCCTTTACTCCGATTCTTCGGGCACAAACGCTACCGAGTATCGAACGTGAAATATTTGAACGTGAAACGGGAACCGAACCCCGCCTCATTGTATGGGAACGCCCCGAACAAACCGACGTCGCTGCGACCGTACTCATTCGTTTCGATGAAGCGTCGATAGCCAGTTATGGAAACCGGTTGCCGGAACTGATTGCCAAGCTTTACGATTCCGCAATTCCACGCACCGATGTCGCCGATCAGGTTGGTATTACTTTTTTACAAGAGCGCGATAGCATCCTTGACCGGATGACTAACCCCGAAAAACAACCTCACGATAAAAATACGACAATTTTAGCCAGCTATTCCGATCGCGAGCGTTACCTCGAAGATAAAACCGCTCCGCTTGTTACACGGTTATGGTCAAACGGAAACTACGTACGTTCGCATGCCGTTGCTATCGGCCCTGCGGTGCTGGTTCGGTATCGCTTAACATCGCGTGCAACTGATTTATTCATGTCCCGCCTTCGCGACCGGTTTGAAAACCCGATTTGGTTGGATGAGTGGTCGTTACGTTCGGAAATCGGATTTGGGTATCCGGCACCGGAACGAACGCCATCCACCAATATGCCACCATCCGGCTCGAATCTCACACAATCCGCATTACCCGCAATCGATGGTAAGTTGCTTACTTATTGGCGTTCGTTACTTGCACGCGCGACCATCTCGGTGGCGATGGTCGGTAATATCGGCGGGGAAGAATCGATATCGCTGGCAAATTTGTATTGGTCTTCATGGAATCGTGAACCGCTGCCGGAAGCTGTGGAACGGCGATTAGCTCCGAGTGTTACCCGTCTCGATGCTGATAATTTATCGTTAAGTTTACCGGCGAAGAATCGTGATGTGTTGGTGGCTTGGCTGGAAGGGGAAAGCGATCTTGTCAATCGGTGGGTATTGGTTATGGAATTATCCCAACGTCCTGCTATTCATGCCATGAAAAGTATGCTCGATACTACTATTACCCCGGAACAACGAAGGCAACGGTGGGTAGGAAAATTACAACTCGATCTGGACCAACCGGAGACGGCGGCGGATCGGTTAGCAATCGCGCTTGCTGAAGATGGGTGGCGAAGATGGTATGCGGTGGATGAGCGGTTAAGTAAATTCGATGGAACACCGGAAGCGGAATGGGTGCGCAAGTGGTCTGCACTGGCAAAAGAGGTGTACAAATGAAAAAGATTTGTACTTCGATGCGAATCGGCAAATTTCTTGCATTCGTTCTGTTCAGCTTATTTCAATTACAATTGACGAATGCGGCACAACCATCACTGGCGGAAGGGAAACTCGCGAATGGTTTGCGAGTGGTCGTTTCGAGCGATGCCGCACACTCTTCGACAACTATCGCGCTGGCGCTTCCCATGCGCCTTGTGTATGGGTACGAAAACAATTGGCGAAACGTCGCCGACCGGTGGCGCAATGCAAGTTCGACACGATTCGCGTATTCGTTACCCGGACTCGATTCACCGGTTTTATTGCTTCGCGCTTCCCTCGATGACGACCCGATGGCGTTACCGGAGTTGATTTCGGCGATACGGGAATCGGGTTGGAAGCGTGCGGTTCCGGGTGCGGATGAAATGCGATGGCCGTCATCACGCTGGTTTTATGGTTCTCAAATGCAAAGTGATTATCCGCCGCAACCGAATGATTTTTTTCTGGTGGTGAATGGAACGCAACCGGTAGATGCGCTATGGGAATTGGTGAAAGGTGCGGGGAGTGATTGGAATGCGAAAGCGCTACTCTATCGAACCCCACCCGCTGATTCAGTTCCGCATCTTTGGTATCGCCACCGCGCGGGTGAATCATCCGAAATCGTAATGTTTCAACCCGCACCACCCGCCATGAGCGCAGGTGATGGAGCGCTAAGGGCGTTGGTTGCCGACGAACGGCTCGAACGAACTTTATATCGCGCTTTAATTCGCTCTGATAACGGCGCATGTGATTGTGCCGTCGGATTGTACCCACCGCTCGCTCCGCAATGGATTTGGTGTGCGGTGAGCGGCCCTGCCGAAGAGACGGTTAATCTGATGCGGGACATTAACGTCGCGTGGAGTTCGCTACTTTCTTCGCCGTTCATTCCCGTCCGCTCTAATAACGATGAAGCACCGCGAAGCCACGACCGGCGATTGATTGATTATACGCTTTCGCGGTTGTATCAAACCCCCGTAGTGCCAAGCGACAGCGAAGCGTTTCGAATAGCGCTGCAAACGTCGATTCTACAGGAACGCTGGACATATCTGATTACTACCGATACGTCACGCTGTACGCTGCCGGAAAATTTCCTCTACCATAATTGGTAGAGCATACTTTCTCCGTTTTAAACTTTTTTCAAAATCGTTTCATCTCATAAACGAAACCAATTCGTTTAGGAGGTCAAAATGAAACGGTTTATTCTTCTCATCATCGCTTGCTCAGTCGGCGTCGTTATGTCTGCCGCAAATGCAAATGCATATACCGGAGTGGAACTGAAGTTCTTCGGTGCGGTGGATGACGGTTCGATGTTGCAGGTGGATGCATTCAGTCCGCGGTTAGCAGTAAGATTGGCTTTAACCGACCAGCAGCGCATCGAAATTGCGGACATCCTATCCGATTGCCATGACCGTGTGGTTGTCATCCGGCGTGACCACCCACGCGACTTCGACCGGTTGGTCAGGGTCCGGTATATAGACGCAGACAAGCGCATCTATACCGTGTTGACACCGGTACAGATTAGGTTGTACAAACGGTATCGGCCCGACGTACACCAATGGATACACGAGCAGAGAGAATGGAAGGAAGCGGAGCGGCATGATGTACGGATGGCGCGAAGAGATGAACGGCGCGAACAACCGCATCATTGGGATTCTGAACGGTAATCGGAACCGTGACCAAAGTACAACGCAAAAAGGAGCCAATCGGCTCCTTTTTTATTGCGTAAGAGTGCGAACTATTCGACGATTGTGACGATGTAGAGATATTGGAGGATTTCGGTGCCGGTGTTGCGGACAAAGTGCGTGGTATGGGGCGGGACATACGCTATCGAATGTGGTGTAACGGGAAAATTGCCGTGTGCTTCAGTCACCAATTCACCTGAACCGGATAGTATAACGAGCATTTCCTCGTATTCGTCGGTAGAGTGGGAATGCCCCGCCTCACCGGCGGCAAGTGCGACGAAACCGGAGCGCAGTTTCTGGCTGTCGGGGTGGCGGAGAACCGATTCGTAGCCGGTGGTAAGGTGGGGAAGAGCTTTCGTAAATGGTGTGTTCATATTCCGATACCTTTTCTAAAAGTTACAACAATTGGTGGTTTTTACCCAATCCATTCGGTACATTATTTACACTCACCTACTACGAGCCAACTATGAACCGCTACTGCTTTCTACTCATTCTCGCCTTAACCGGGAATCTATTTGCGCAACCGCAGGCACCGATTACGTGGCAGGCGACACGATCTTTGCGGGCAACGGTATACCCATACGTCATCGGTCAGGTGTATCCACACGGTGACACTTTGTTCGTTGGGGGTTCTTATCAATCCGGGAGTGGTTCACACAATATTGGTGCAATATCGAGCAATCTTGGTCAAACATGGAGCGCATGGCATTACTTTCCCAACACTTTACACTCTTCGTATTCACAAACCGGGACTGTTTTTCTATCCAACGGAATATTTAATTGTGATGAAATCGCATCTGGTAGTCGTGGATTCTACCGTACAACGGACTTAGGCACAACCTGGTTGCCACCCACCTTCACCGGCTATATAAATCCATGGTCACAAGTCGGAGATACTGTCTATTGTTTGAATTGGAATGATTCTTCTGCTTTTTATACTTCCGATTGTCTCGTAAGAAGTGATTTGTGGCGACCACCTCTTCCTTTCAGGGAATTCAAATTAGGATACTCACAAGGCATTCTTCATGTAGTAGAGCGAACAGTATCTGATCGCCCGGGTTTTCCATCTGGACACATTTATTATGCTCGCGGTCATTCATGGGGGGGTTCTTGGGAACCCACACGTGACTTGGATTCCTTTGCAACAAACTTGTCGCAAGAAGTCCGAATTGATTTCGATGAATCGGGCAACGGCTGCCTGTTGATGCAAACGAATAGCTCGCTTTTTGGTAACGATTTTGTTTTTTTGCGTACAACACAAAACAATGGACTTACTTGGACTCCCGCGCAACAGGTTTCTCCCGGTGCGACTGCCTCCATCTTTGATGGTTACATCACTCACTACCAATACTTATGGATTGGTGCTTGGAACGATGCGACCGTTAGTCCCGGATTTACCGGTGTCGGCACATGGGTTGTGTTTTCCGCAAACCGCGGACGAAGTTGGTATCCCTCACAACAAGGCAGTGGATTACCTAACGACAATCAAATCAGTCATTTTGGCCTGTGTGCAGTAGAGATTCGCGGAAACCGCATTCGTATTTACGACAATCGTAACGGCGTAGTCGGGGATGACAGCGTTCGCGTGTGTCTAACGGAAGGAACCATACTCGCGGATACCATCGCACCCCTCTTGACTCAACCGCTGATTTTCTCCAATTCAGTATCTCCCGATAGCACCATAACAGTTTCGATTCATGGTCACGACAATGATTCACTCTGGATGATGGGTGTGGTTTTACACAATGCATCCACTGGAGATTCAAGTTATCTGCCACTTGCGAGAGTAACGGGTGAAACCTATTCCGGTCAATGGCATTCTCCCACGCAAACCGGTGAGTGGACCTATTACTATCGTGCCGAAGATATGTGGGAGAATGTGACGACCTATCCAACCGATGCAATTCAGAATCCGCTGGTGGTGTGGGTTGGACCAGTTTCGGCAAAAGAGCAAGCCGCCCTACCTCAAGAACCATACTTAAAGGCATTTCCCAATCCGGTGAATGGGATGATTACATTCACCGGTCGGATTACTGCTACACATTATCCCATCAAACTTTCCATCTATAATCTCACTGGTGCGCTGGTTGCTACAGTGGATATTCGTCCAACAGTGTCATGTGATTACCGCACAGTATGGGATTGTAGGAACACAAATGGAAAGCCGGTGGCATCCGGTGTGTACTTTGCGCAACTCAAAGGACAGACAAGAATGTCCGTCCTACCGGATAATAAGTTGGTGCGGTTCTCGATTGTGAGATAGGAAGAAATTATGATCCGCTACTGCTTTCTACTCATTCTCGTCTTCACCGGGAATCTAATTGCCCAACCGCGGGCACCGATTACTTGGGAACCGTTGGAAATGTTCATGCAGGGTCCCGCAGATACACCACAGAACTCGCCCGGTCCGTTCGGTGTATATGCGAAAGGGGATACGATTTGCTTGGTCTTCCAGAAAAATTACGTTACTCACGGTGGAACCTTGTATACCGGTGCGTTGATTCGGATCAGTTCCAACGATGGTCAGACGTGGACACCTTGGATGTTTGTTGCCGACACTACTTCACACAGCAATGTGCTCTATGTTACTTCGACCTCGCAAGGAATCTTTGGCAGCCAATGGTGGAATGGAGGGCTGGGACAAGGCGGTCTATTCCGCACGACCAATCTCGGTCAAACGTGGTCACTTCCGCAAATATTTATGAATGGTTACTTGTATCTCCAAGACACTTACCACGACACGATTATTGGTAACGGTAGTAATTGGTCGTGGACGTCAAACGGAGGACAATCCTATTCAACGTTTTATCCCATATTTACGAATACCGGCGATGTGCAATATTTGGGTCTTGGCGAGCCGCACATTAATGCGACACAATCATGGGCGTTTGCTTCCTGTACCGGTCATTCGAATGAGATGCAGAGAAATGTAGCACTATTTCAGCGACACAGTTACGACAATCTGAACAATGGACAGCCACTGATATTGACTTACGGAATCGATAACTTTTTTGGGGATGCGGTCGCCCGCTTTGATGATAATGGGAATGGGGTGTTTATTGTGCAAGCCGACACAAATGCCTCTTTGGATGGGCTCGGAATTCTGTATCGGTATATAAGCCACGATTATGGCAATTCATGGTCGCCACGGGATACGGTACAACCAATTAAAAGCGTCGTATACTGTCCGTTCACAATACAGCTCAGACAAAGTAGCAAGCTTTGGGCAGTAAGTTGGGAAGATTCCTCCCGCGATTCTCCCCATAATCTGGCTCCTTATGTGGCGTCAGTACGGGTTTCGATCTCCGGGAATCGATGCTTCAATTGGTATCCGCAAATGGAAGCAGCGGTGTTTGACAGTGGTAATCCCATTTATGGCGGACCGATACTGTTGTTTACAAGTTTGGAGGGGAATCGTATTCGGCTGTTTGGCAGTGCTTCTCGCTGGAACCATGTTGATGGCTATTATTTCTGGCGTGTTGAGGGGACGATTCATCCGGACACTATTCCACCAATCATTGACAGTGCGGTTACATTCCCTGCGACGATGCACGGTGACTCCACTTACACCCTATCGTTAACCGCTTTTGAGACCGATACAATATTTGATGCTGTCGCCAAAGTCTATTTTGTTTTGAAACGAATCGGTCAAACAGATTCATTACAAATTCCTCTGGACAGAATCGTTCACGGTGAATATTCACAAGATTTTTATTTACGCAGTGACAATGCCGAATACCTTTATTACTATGTCGCCGAAGATATGTGGGAGAACCGGTCATATTATCCCGACAGTGCTCGAACAAATCCACCGCATTTTTGGGTGGGTCCAGTTATAGCAGTCAAAGAGCAGGCAATCCTACCGCAAGAACCATACTTAAAAGCTTTTCCAAATCCGGCGAACGGGATGATTACGTTTACCGGTCGGATTACTGCTACGCACAATCCCATCAAACTTCACATTTATAATCTCACCGGTGCGCTGGTTGCTACAGTGGATGTTCATCCAACAATTACCGGTAATTACCGAACGGTATGGGATTGCCGGAACTCAAGTGGAAAGCCGGTGGCATCCGGTGTGTACTTCGCGCAACTCAAAGGACAGACAAGAATGTCTGTCCTACCGGAAAATAAATTGGTGCGATTCACGATTCTTCGATGATAAAAAGTTATCCCCAATCCAAGCCGGCGAAATAAAACTGTAAATTCAGTGTTGGCAGGCGTTTTCCGTTGCCTATTGACCTTCCCGCTTCTTGTATATAACTTTGGAAACAATTTGGCCGTCTCAGCCGTAAACTTATCACAAAACAATCCATGCAGGAGGAGTTAGAATGAAAAAACTCGCATTTGTTGTCGTTTCCTTTCTACTGGTCACCGGGTTTGCGCTCGCCGCAGAGTTGACCGACCCGGTAATGATTACATCCATCGGTCAATCGGCAGATTTGACGATTGCCAAGGCAATGTTCAAGAAAGCCGGAGTCGATACCACTCAAATGGTCGTTGAAAAACTCGCCACTTCGAGTAAAGTACCAGATAGCGGTGGCACGGTTGTATTGGTTGTCGGCGCATCGAATAAGGGTCTCGGAGAGGCACGCATTTCCGCCGACTCCGAAATTGCCCGGGCGAAATCCATTATCGCCGCCGCCCACAAGAACGGTTCGACGGTGGTGTTGTGCCACATCGGCGGTAAAGAACGCCGCGGCGAACAGTCTGATGCAATCTGCAAAGCGGTTGCCGACGAAGCCGATTTCTTTTTAGTAAAGAAAGATGGCGATACCGATGGTTTGTTCGCGGGAATTGCGAAGAAGAACGATAAGACTTACGCCGGATTCGATAAAATTACCGAAGGCATCAAGGCGATTAAAAACGCGTATTCAGCGGCAACGCCGGATGCGGGAAAATAGTCTCTTCACCGAACTATAAAAAAAGCGTCGGCCTCGCGGCTGACGCTTTTTTATTTTACTCTACTTTAGCGACAATCAGGGTAAAATCATCGTCGAATGAATCACCGCCATGGTGGGTGACAACCGCTTCATGTATCGCCGAAACCGCTTGTTCGGCGTTGTCGCGGTGCGGAAGCGCGGCGGCAATCATGCGCTCTACTTCAAATTCTTCGCCGTTATCGTTCATCGCTTCCGTGATGCCATCCGTGTATAAAATTATTAAATCACCTTTTGCCAGTGTCACGCGCCCGATATCGTAGTTCGGTTTCCGTACCGTTCCCAACAACACACCACCGGTGAACAGTTCTTCTACTTTCCCGTCGGTACGAATTAATTGTGGTGGATTGTGTCCCGCATTCACGTACTGAAATTCGCGGGTTTCGTGGTCGTATATCCCGGCAAAGAAAGTGATGAATTGCTCCGGTGAGGTATTACGAAGGATGTGTCCGTTTATTCTTCGAATAATGGCATTAAGCGGCTCATCTCCTTCGATAGCCGTGCGGAATGATGCCTGCAAATTCGCCATCAACATTGCCGCACCCGCCCCCTTGCCGACGACGTCCCCGATTGCGAGAACAGTGCGTTCACCGGGGAGTTCGAATACGTCGTAATAATCGCCGGCAACTTCGACACAGAATACACTTTTCGCCGCGACCGACATTCCTTTCACTTTCGGAATCGAGCGGGGCAGAAATCCGAGTTGAATTTCGCGCGCTATCGCAAGTTGTTCTTCCAACCGTTTCTTCTCGATACTCTCTTCGCGTAACCGTAAATTTTCGTGCGCCAATGCGATTTGCGAACCGAGCGATGAAAGTATTGTCATATCGTGGGGAGAAAAATCCTGTTGATCAGATTTGAAACCGAGACCGATAAATCCAATCAGCCGCCCGTGAACGTTCATCGGCAGAATTAGCGCAATCTTTTGCTCGTGTAACCACAATTTCTCTTCCGGTAATACGCTAATTCGTTTTCCATCGAGAATTTCATCCACCATCAACGGTTTCTGTCCCGACTCCAGTAACTTGATAAACTCACTTTCATTTTGGAATGGGGCGGAACCGGCGGTTTTCTCACGCAGTCCTACCGCCTCGGATTTGCGCAATGCGGGCACAACTTGTTCGACATACAATCCGGTTAACAATGTCTTCAGTTCATTCCACAACGTATCGCGGTCGGGAATCGCGCCAAGTGTCTGAACAAATTCGGTAAACATCCGGCGAAGGTTCGACCGCTCCGGATAGAATTTTTGTTCGAGCCATAACTGGATTCGTTTTTGCGTGGGGGTGATGCCGAGCGTAAATAGAATTGCGATAATCAGCGTCGGCGCACGTTCGGTGACTTTCGCATATTGCAGCAGTGTACCGCTGATGAAATACACGATTGTGAATACTACCACCGACAATAGACCGGTTACGAGTAAATAGCGGGTGCCGCGCCGCAACCGCGCTTCGACGTCAAGCAGGCGATAGCGCCCCATCGCATACGCATACGAAGCGGGTGTGGCAAGCAAAACCGTGAATGCGCAATTGGTGAAAATTATCCGGGTGGTCGGTCCGAATATCACACCGTACACGCGGAACATTGTATTTATCGAAAGCCAAATCGCCATCGACGCCATACCGATGGCGGAACCCATCAATACTAATTTCAGTTGCCTTCGCTCTAATCCCGGTTGACTGGTTCGATAATTATTCCACAGAATGAAAAGCCCGGTTCCGATTTGAACGACAAATACCAGTTGGATGTAAATCAAGATAACATTGTAAAAGCGGCCGTTTTGAAAAAATTGCAGGGCCATCGAAATGGTTTGTAGTGAGTACAACGCCGAGTATTTCAGCGCCGGCTTTGTCATTAAAAATTTATGCTTGTGGGGGAAAACCAACTGCAAGTGCAACCAAAACGTTTCGAGATACGTGATTAGCAGTAAAAACAGCAATTGAAACAATCCGGCGAACGGGAGCATAAACGAAGCGTAATCATCGGGTAGGAATGCAAAGCCCTTTAGCAAGTACAACGCCATCGCGAGACAGAATAGTGTAAGCACCCGAGCGCCATCATTGTCCGCGCGGAAATAAAGCGCCCATACACCGACGAGGATAAATCCAAATCCGACCAAACCCCGCAACAGATATAGGATAATCATTGCGATGGTTTTCACTTCCGACACTGGTTTCGCAATCGTCTCGCCGGTATAGACAACGCCGTGATGGCGGATGGACCCTTCCAACCGAAATCCGACCGGTACAACAGTAGGAACAAGTGTGCGAAGATTGTTTGTGGAAACGGGTGTGCCGAGTATTGCGACTAAAGTATCGCCGACAAATGGCGCGGGTGAATTTACAAAATCGGTAGGATCGACGTACGTGGCGACCAGAACGGTATCGCCGGGATGGAGTGTACTGAATTCGGTTTCGATGGAACCGCTGTGCATCCAACGATGAACTTTGGTCGCATCGACGACCAATGTCCCCGCGACATACACAAAGGTAAGCGCAGTTAATATCCAGATAACAGCGTTGAGCGGTTTATGGGTCATGATTGGTTTTGCGGTCTGCATCTATAGATAGAGTAATATCGCAATGTGAAAAGGTTGCGGCAAGAGTTTTGGGAAGATTTCGACCGGTTGGGTATTTATCCGGCTTATTTCACCACACTCATTTTTTTCGTTGTACTGAACGTACCCGCATTCAACCGGTAGAAATAAATTCCCGACGCGAGTTTCGAAGCATCCAATTTAACACGATAGGTACCGGGATTCTGATTAAAGTTGACGAGTGTCCCTACTTCACGACCGGTAACATCAAACAGTTTGAGTTCGACTTTACTCATTTTCGGAATCGTGTATTCGATGGTCGTGGTTGGATTGAATGGGTTGGGATAGTTTTGTTTGAGTGAGAATGTTTGCGGGACAGCATCGCTCGCACGATCAACGACACCAAGGGCTTGGGAACAATCGTAGATGCCGAGGTTGTCGACGTCAGCAACGACGATTAACGAATCGCGACGAGCAAGCCGCATAGCGTATCCTTGTGTGTTATAGTAACCGACTTCATGCGGCAACGAAGGGTTGGCAAAATTAATTACACGAAGACCCGAATTACCGCAAGTGATATACACATAATTCCCGGTAGCGGTTATTCCAGTAATGGAATCGGTCAATGCCAACGTAGCAACCCATTGTGGCACGACAGGAATGGTAATATCAAAAATCTGTAGTCCGGGAGCGCCACCAATAATCGCATAGTTGTCTGATATGGCAATTGTATTCCCCCAAGCCCCCCCGATTGCGATAATATGCGGCGACGCCGGATTTGAAAGCGTAACTACGGTTAAGCTATCACCGACAAGGAAAGCGTAGCTTCCACTCACGGCGATTCTGTTCGCCCCGCTCGGTGGGAGGCCAATGCTACTGACGACAGTGGGTTGGGTTGGATTAGAAATATCGACCGAAGTCAACTCGCTGCCGAGCAAAAAAGCATAATTGCCGGAAACCACGAAGTCGGAAATATCAGAGGAAATTTCGCAAGAACCGATTTCTGGTGATGACAATGGATTTGTAACATCCAAAATTCGGAAACTGCCCCCATTTGCATCATACAAATAATTACCGGCAACAACTAAGCCGACATTATTATAACCCGAGTACATATTTTCTTCGGTACAAATTCCAACATATTGAGGTGATGTTGGATTACTAATATCTGCAACTTTAACGTTAGCAGAATCCGATTCAAAAAAAGCATAATCACCAGACAACGCCACATTTTTTACCGAACCGGAAACGGTATAGGAACCGGTAACTTGGGGGGAACTTGGTGTAGCGACATTGAAAACATAAATACCATTCGTTTGTGTTGCGGCGTATACGTAATCGCCCGCAATTGCAACCGCCATGGTCTGCCAGGAAGAATTAAACGGACACGTTCCAACAATCTGGAGCGAGGCGGGATTCGACATGTCTACAATTCTCAATGCACTACCTGTCACGTAGGCATGGCTTCCTGACACCGTAACACAATTAGCAGTAAAGTGATTTGTGTCGTCAACAAGTTGGGGGTGAGCTGGATCTGTCGCATCGATAATATGAAACCATCCGTTTGTATAATACAGGTAATTGCCTTGAGCCGCCATGCTATAAGCGCCACCGGAATTAGGACAGTAACCAACAATAATTGGGGAAGATGGATTTGATATGTCTAAAATTCGCACGTTATCGCTTCCGATGAAAAGAAGATTTCCCGATGTTGCAATGCACCACGCATTGCCTACCGGCACCGAGCGTACATATTGCGGCGATTGTGGATTTGAAATATCGATAACTTGCAAGCTGTCACCGACGAGATAGGCGTA